>DYRY01000126.1 GCA_020718465.1 Anaeromyxobacter dehalogenans
TTTAAAAAATAGTGATTTTTTTTAGATAAATAAAGTTTTATTTTAGAAAAAACAGACATATAGTTTATCAGTTGTATGTTTCAAAGTTTTTAATTTTCTCTATGTACTCTGAAGATAAAAGGTCATCACCTTGAAGCATAAACTCAATATACTCTTTTGCAGGTTTTAATCCATCTCCTGTTTTTGCTGGATTTGCAATATATACCCAAGCCTCAATAGTTCCAAATCTTTCACTCTCTACCTCAATTAACTCTCTACGATAGTAGTGTGGATACATCTCAAAACCATCAAGAGAGAAAAGTCCATCCATTGTTATCTCATAAACAACTCCCTCAACAAAAGAGTCTTTATTATCAACTAAATTTGGATATCCTTGAGCTCTATTTTTTCTTGAAATTTTATTAAAAATAAACTCTTTTCCTTTTAAAATCCCAGCAAATCTTTTTGAAAATCCCTCTCCATCTCTTGAAAGACGTTTTTTCATTCTAATTTCACTAACATTTGAACCATATGCAAAATAAAATATTTTCTCTGACATACTACAACCTCCAATATTACATAATTTGCATTATAATTATTTTAAATGTTTTTGCCAACTTTTTTTTATAGATTTATGTTTTTTTGTAAATTACCTATTCACTTGTTGATTATTTTTTTGAAGAGATTTTAGAATAACTATTATCTCTTTTGTTAATGGAGAGTCTCTATTCTCTTCGACATATTTCCCATATTCAACTTCAGCACTTGTTAAATCATTTAAAGCCTGATAAACTTGAGCTTTTAGAAGTGTAAAGTTACTATTTTTATAGTTTAGAATATCAAGCTTTTCAATTATATTTAGTGCATCTTTATTATTTTCATCCAAATATAATGCAGTTGCAAGATAGAATAGTAATTCAGAGTGTTCTGGTATTGTTTTAAGAAGTGAATTATATATAAATATTGCTTTTTTATAGTTTCCCTTTTTTATAAAAAAGTCAGCCTCTCTTAACTGTTTTCCATATTTTTTCTCACTCATCTCTGTTTCATAAACAACCCCTTGATAATTTTTAAATATTTTTGATTTTATTCTCTCTTCAATCCCCTTATAACTCTCTTTATAAAATAGAACTCTTCCCTCTAAACCTAAATTTAAAACCTCAATTTTCTGAACTAAATGCTCCTCTTTTTGAATTTTCTGTATTATTGTCTGTTTTGGTTCCTCTTTTATAAATGTTGAGTAGATAAAAATCAAACTAGTTGCAAATGTCATAGCTAATGCAACTAATAAAAACATTTGAGGTTTTTTTGTAAACTCTATCTGTTTATCATATTTAAAAGAGTCTACAATATTTTTTATGTATGCCTCTTTATCAATAGAGTAATCAATCTCTTGTGACTCTAAAACATCTGTTGCTATTTTAATTTCATCTGATTTTTTATTATCTTTACTTAAATCATTCTTAAGAGGTTTTGTAGAAGATAAATCATTTTTTATATCACTCAAAAGAGACTCATCTATGCCATATTGAGCTAAAAGATCTTCTGAATCATCTTCTGAATCAGAATAAAAGTGTGATGAGTAATCATTTGAGGAGCTATTTATTGAAGACTGTGTTGATTTTTCATTTGATTCAATAAGAATCTCATTAACATACAAACGAGATATTATTGCAAGAGCATAAAGTGAGTTATCTTTAAACTTATGTAAAACATCATTTATTGTTCTTCCATCATCAAAAGAGTCTATGATATCTTTATATTCACCTTCAGAAGAACTATCAAAAGATGGATTTAATTTTAGAATAGTCTCAAATGATGGAAGTGTTTCTGAAAGCTCCTCAAACTCTTTCTGTTTTAAAACAACATCTTGAATAATCTCTTCAAGAGGAATTGATGTATTTTCATTTATACCATCTTCGTTTATAACTATATCAACATCTCCAGAGTCCCAAGATAAAACCCAAAAAAGAGCATCCTCTGGTTCAAAATCAGCCATTTCAACAGATATAATTATACTATTTTGAATAATAATTGAGCATTTTTCATCAGAAATATCATTTTTAATATCTATTTTAAAAGAATTTTCATTACTTTTAGTTGTTTCTTCTAAAATCTCTTGAAATGGTTTTTTAGCTAAAGTAGTTTTAAAAAGTTCCCCTTTTCTCATTTTAGAGATTGATTCCACAATTTTTCTACCATTTGTATCATTAATATTTTTATTTGAGCTATTTTTTAAACTATTAAAATCTAAATTATTAAAGTCATCAATTTTTGTGTTGTTTTTTAAACTATTAAAATCTAAATTATTAAAGTCATCACTATTTGGTTTTGATTCTCCCATTAATTGAGCAAAAACATCATCATCATTTGTGATATTTGAACTATCTTTTTTATTAGTTAATTTTTTATCACTACTATCTAAAAAATCACTACTATTATCTATAATATTTTTGTTTGATGACTTTTCATTTATAGATAGTATAGAGTTTACTTTATCTTGAATCTCTTTTGGATTTGATGATATTATCCAATCAACATCTCCCATTTTCATAAGATTTTTGATACTATTTTCATTCTCTTTATCAAGATAAAATAGTATTGGTAAACTTTCTGTTTCAGGAAGCATTCTAAAATTTTCGTGTAAATCTTTTCCTGTTTCCATTGCTAAATTATAGTTAGAAATAGCTAAATCAAACTCTGTAACTGTATCTAGTAGCATTAAAGAGTCATTTAAACCACCAACATAGTGATGGTTCTCTCCAAAAAGAGCTCTCATTTCATCTAAAAATTTTTTATTAGAATCAATAAAAAGCATTCCCATAATTTACCCAAAAAAGCCACTACTATTATAATCGGTTAAAGAGTTCATATCTATAGTTTTTAATATTTTAAAATCCATATTTACTGTTTTTTACAAAAATAAAAAAATATTTCTTTTAAATTTAATCAGTGACATAAAATGTCGCTAATTATGAATTTACTTACTTTATTTTAACAAAAAACCACTTTTTTATTGAAAAAATAGTGTTTTTTTGTAATTATATATAATATATAGGCAACTATTTTGCTTATCGCAATATTTGAACTGTTATTTGGGGGCATCATGTTAAAAGTTACAATGTGGATTGCATTTTTAACCACAATACTTTTGGGTTGCCAAGATGGATTTCAAAACTACACTGAAATCGAGAATGGAACACCAAATTCTATTATGGATAGTGAAAATATCTCAGAGGTTGATTTAGATACCACTGAAATACAAATTTTAGAGAAATTTGGAACTCTAAGACAAAAAGAGATATCACTAAAAGAGGGTTACAAAGGTTATGATTATAATTTAAGTATTCCTGAAGAGGTTGGATATCCAGCCTTTAGATACTTTGTATATGAAGATTCTCTTCCAGATGGTCTTGAGCTAAATGAAGTAACTGGTCAAATCACAGGTATTCCAGAAAAAAATGGTGAATACCATTTTGCAATTGCAATTCAAAAAACAGAAAACTCTGATGATTTAAAAATCATACCAATGACAACAGTGATTGGTAATCTTATTATGTCAAAAGAGATTCATAGTTTTATAGATTTATCAATAAATGTGAGAAAAAAAGCCTCCAGTTATAGTGATACTGATAAAGTTTATACAGTAACACACAACAATTTAATTTCACTTCCAGATGGATATGATTTTAAATTTTATGGAAATACAATGAATAGAGTTAGAGTTTGTCAAGAGGGTTATTTAAAACTTGGTACTTCTTCTTCTCTTCCTAGTAATTGTGCAGATTCCGATTTAAACTTTGCATCAAATAGACAAAACCTATTAGTTCCTTTTGGTGATTTAGAGCTTATTGCTGGAACTGATTCAGAGATTTTATATCAAACAAGAGGAAAATCTCCTGATAGAATGACAATTATTCATTTTAAAAATTTTCATAGATCAACAGATTCTCTTGCTTCTCAAAATTTTGAAGTTGTTATTCATGAAACAAGCTATGCTTTCCAATTTTTATATGGATTGTCATACTCAATAACAGACTCAAACTTAAAACATTTAGGTTCTAATGCAAAAGTTGCAATAACAAACACATCATCAAGCCAAGATATTGTAACTGCTATACCACAAATTTTTAATGGAACAGGTTTACTTTTCACTGCAAATGGCTCAAATTTAGCAGGAAACTACACATATAAAACAGCTGGTAATGTTGTTACTGATTTTGTAGATATTGCAAGAATCTCTGATGAGTTCCCAAGTTGTTCAAGTAATAGTGGTTGTTTGACAGAGCGTTGTGTTGCAGGAAGATGCTTAGGTAAAAATGTTAGTAACTCCCTTTTTTACAATAATGGAGTTCAAGTGGCATTACCATTCACATTTAATTTTTATGGACAATCATTTTCAAATATAAAAATTCATGAAAATGGTTATTTATATTTTTCATCAAACTATAGCAACTTTATAAATGGTGTTCCATCAGTATCAACTCCATTTAATATTGCAGATATGAAACTTGATAATAACACATCCTTAGATTATGTTATTGCACCTTTCTACTCAAATATTGACTTAAAATCAGTAAAAGGTGGTAATGTTTTATATAATGTTGTTGGAGAGTCACCAAATAGAAAATTTATTGTAATGTATGATAATGTTAGAGTTCTAACACCTGATTATGATAAAAATAATGATGGAATTTTAGACCATAGAGATTATAGGTTATCTGATACCCATTTATGTACATTTCAGGTAGTTCTTCATGAAACATCTAATGTTGTTGAATTTCTATATGGAACTCCTGCATTAGAGTCAAGTCAAAGAGATATTTGCCAAGGTGCAGCAGCAACTATTGGTATCAGAAAAGATAGCTCCACATATACAAATATATCAAACAACCTAAAACTTTTAACTCAAGGCCAATCGGTTGTTTTTGTTCCAAATAATGCAACAGCATCATCATACACTTGGGTTGGATTAGGAAATGATAATCCCAATGTTCAAAACTCACCATCAACAGGAACTTCAGCTGGAACATTTGTATATCGTTCTGGTGGATGGAATACGATTAATGATATTCCAACACAATTCAATGGATACACACAAACAGTTGTATCTGACCAATGGATTGATGCCTCTGGAGGTACAAATTTAAATTTAATGGATGATAGTTATGCACAAGTAAACACAAACTTTCCTGTTAAATTTTATGGATTAGATTATCAAACACTATATGTTCAATCAAATGGTGCAATAACTTTCACAAATGCAGTTATTGCCTATAATGAGCCAAGTGCATTTAACTATGCACCACAAGTAAATTGGCCTGATAAAGGTATTTTTGCAATGTGGAATGATTTGAATCCATCACATCATGGCTCTGTTAGAGTTGGTACAACAACAAAAAATGGTCACTCAGTTTTTATTGCTCAATGGCATGATATTCCTCAATACTATAACGCTGGAAATAACAGATTTCAAATTCAGATGTATGATGATGGAAGGATTTACTACTGTTATAAAGATTTTTATGCTAATTCTCATTTAACAGGTCTTAGAAATAGTCAAACAGATTTTGTTCCATATACAGGCTCAATTCCCTCTTTAGTTTCATCAAATCAATGTGTTGAATATACTCCAAACTATATTCCAGGGAATGGAACAAGACTTGCTGTAAGTGGTCAAGATGGAGCAGTTCAAACAATTTCTATTCCATTTACACTTTCACTTGGAGCACAAACATTTAACCAAATTACTGTTAGCTCAAATGGAGGAGTTGTTTTAGGTTCAGTTAATGATTTAACATATAATAATCAGCATCTTTCACACCCATCTGCTCCAGATAACTTTATAGCTGTTTTTTGGGATGATTTAGATTCTTTTACAAGAAATAGTGGAAATGCTGGAATCTTTACAGGTTTTATAGGTACTGCACCAAATAGAAAATTTATTGTTTCCTATAATGATGTTGCTCATTATCCATCAAGCTCTGACACATCTCATATTAATGCACAGATGGTTATTAATGAAAGTGGTTTTCTTGAATTATGTTATGGAAATTTAAGTGGAACTTATGCAAGTGGAGCAGATGCAACAATTGGTGTTAAAATAAACTCTACAAGATATGATCAATTAAGTTATAACACAGCAGGAAGAATTGTTCCAAATAGTTGCTACACTTGGATTCCAAATGCAACAGCAACAACATCTGCAAGAAATATTCATACAGGTAAAATGAACTCCTCATTTTTGGAGTTACCTGTTAGAAACCCAGATTTTACTGGAGAGATTATTAAAGAGACTTATGGTTCACAAAACTTAACATATTTGATATATGATTTAGATCCAGAATCTTACACTTTTGAATTTAAAGGCAAAAAATATGACAAAATTTTTATTGCTGGAAATGGAGCAGTAAGTTTTGGTAATCAACAAACTGCATTTTTAGTTTCAGGTCCAATGTGGCAAGATGTCTATTTTACAAATGATATTCAAAGCCAATCACATGCTTCGCTTCTCTCTCCTTATGAGAATCAAGAGAATAATTTTATGTGGGTTGCAAATTCAGGTGATGGTACAATGACCCGTATTAATACCTATACTGGTGAATCTTATGGTCCATACCAAGTTGGTGGTTCTTCAGGTTCTTCTCCTTCAAGAACCTCTGTTGGTTTTGATGGTTCTGTTTGGGTTGGAAATCGTGGAACTCATAATATTACAAAACTTGATAGGAATGGAGCTCATGTTTGTACCGTAAATCTTCATGCTGGCTGTGCACCAAGAGCAGTTGCACTTGATAAAGATGAGAATGCTTGGGTTGGTTGTATGAGATGGTCGAGCTCAGAACCAGAGGGATGGATATATAAAATCCGCCATAATAGACAAACAGATAGTTGTGAAATTATAGATATGCGTGCACCTGGAGATCCATACCAAACAAGTGGTGATACTCGTTATTGGGCATTTAAAGGTCATGCACCTTATGGAACTTATGGCTTTGCAATTGATAGAAATGGTATATTGTGGTCATCTCCTGGAACTTGGGGGTCTGGAAATAGTGCCATTGCAAGAGTTGACACAAATAAACAACCTAATCAAGCAGGTTTTTATAAAAAATTTAAAGGTGCATCTGCCTCAACAAACCATTTAGGAAATGGAAGATATAATTCACCTGCAAATAATATGGGAACAGCTGGTATTCCACACATTTTTTATGGAATATCAATCGATTTTAATGGAGATATCTGGCTTGGAAACTGGTCAAATCAAAGTGCTTCTGTTGGTATAACAAAAGCTCACTATAATGAGACTACAGATACACTTGAGTATCAAATATTCCCATCCTTTAACAACCAACATGTTTCACATGGTCGTGGAACTGCAGTTGATGCTGAGGGATATGTTTGGATTGCATATTCTGGGACTCATAATGTTGGTAAATATGGAACTGATGGCACACCTATTGATCTTTATGGAACAAATGGGAATACAAGTCCTACTGGAGTTGGAGTTGATGGTGATGGAGATATTTGGGTTAACCATCTGAATGGTTATAGTGTAGAGCTTCAAAGTGATGGTACATATATTAGAAGAATATACTCTGGACCATCTCCATATTGCTACTCTGATAATACTGGATTTAACCTTAGAAATGTTACAGCAGGTGCAACTCCAACAGAGTTTTATGCTGCAATCATAAATGACCCAGCAGATGCATTAGGAAATAAAGCAAGAAAACTTGTTGTTCAATGGAGAAATGTTCGCTTAAAAAGAATTGATGGTGGTGCAGGATATACAGGATATACTGAAGCAAATGTTGAGATGACATTTGATAATGGATCATATTTTGATGCTAATAATGTTTTACAAAGTGGAACTAAACCTGTTGAAATCACTTACTCTTATGGAAGTATAAGAGGAAATAACACAGATTTAAAGACTGGTGGAAGAGGTCATGCTGTTCTTCGTTCACTTTTTGGTGATTATACTCAAACATTTGGATCTGAAGATGCAGGAACAATTAATAGTGGCTCTATGTTTAAAATAGTTGGAAAACCAACAAATCCATAAAAATTAAATCTTAAATATCTCTTTTTCTAAATTAATTAGACCTCTTGCATAACCTAAAAGAAGAGAAAAAAAGAGTTTTTTTTAAAGAA
>DYRY01000127.1:0-4242 GCA_020718465.1 Anaeromyxobacter dehalogenans
CTCCATTTTATAAAATTTATAAAACTACCTAAATCTGTTTTTACAAAAAAAAACAGAAAATTGCAAATTTTTACTGTTTTTAATAAAAAAAACAGAAAATAATCAATATTTGTATTTCTGTTTTTATAAAAAAAATTTTATTATTAATTTTTAAACTATAATAAAACTTAACTAACTTGACTATTTTTTTTAAAATCCGATATTATAAATAAGAGGTTTGAGGTAAATATGTTAGATGAGAATCAAATTCAGGGATATTTAAGAAAAATAGGGACATCCGATATATATTCAAGAGAGGAGGAGTTATCTTTTTTTCTAAATGTAGATAGAGAGGCCTCCAAAATGTGGGACTTTATAATTCAACAAATATATTCTAGAAAAGGGATTTTTGATGATGTTCTCCTATTTGTTCAAAAAAAAAGAACATTAAAAAAACAGATTCATATTTTTCAAATTCTATATAGAGAAACTTTATTTTTAAAGGATATTCTTGAATTTTTAAAAAATTATAAAAATTCAAATAAGGGAGAAATTCCACTATTTTTTGACAATTTTTTTTTAGAGGAGAATTTAGAGTTAAATGCAGTTCAATTTGTTCAAAAATATAAATTAAGCTACTCTCCACTAAAAATACATGGATTTTTTAGAAAAATACTACTTTTAATGTTAAAAAAAGGGTTTGATAGTATTTTACTTTACAATTTTTTTGCTGAATTTAAAACAATTTATGAAAAAGAGCTTCTTCAGCATAATAAAATTCCTGAAAAAAGATATGAGGAGTTCAAAAACCGATTTTTAGATCCCCTAATAACAATTGATCTTATTAGAAATGATTTTGCATCTGCAAATCTAAAACTTGTTGTTAATATTGCAAAGCAGTATGGAAAAAGTAATATCCCATTTCCTGATTTAATTCAGGATGGAAATATTGGACTTTTAAGGGCAATTGAGA
Organism: Anaeromyxobacter dehalogenans; assembly: GCA_020718465.1. Lineage (GTDB taxonomy): Bacteria > UBP6 > JAFGXH01 > JAFGXH01 > JAFGXH01 > JAFGXH01. Next base: position 953 of record DYRY01000127.1, read on the forward strand.
AGTTTGACTATAAAACAGGAAATAGATTCTCAACATATGCTATCTGGTGGATTCGACAATCTATTGTTAGAGCAATTATTGAAAAAGGTAATACAATAAGAATTCCACTCCACATGATTGATACTTATAATAAAATAAAAAAGATAATTTTAGAGTTTTTAAACGAAAAAAATCGTCTTCCTGAAGTTGAAGAGATTTCTGAAAGGGGAACATTTGACACAGATAAAATTCATAGAGTTTTAGAGTATTTAAATGTTGAGTTTGTATCATTAGATTCTCCAATAGGGAAGAGATTTGATGATAATCCAATACTTTATGAGGATATTGTTGAGGACCAATCAAATATTGACCCCCTAAAAAAATTAGAACAGGAGTTTATTCGTGATTTTATAAAAGAGAATCTTGATAAACTCTCTGAGATGCAGAGGCGTGTTCTTGTTTTAAGATATGGTTTTGATGATGAGGGAAGTTTAACGTTAGATCAAATTGGAAATCTTTATAACTTATCTCGTGAAAGAATTAGACAAATTCAGGAGAAAGCACTTTTAAAATTAAAAAATATTATTGGAAAAAACAAAAAAATGCTTAGAGACACCTAATAATTCTTTAAAAAAAATTTAAATAATCTAAATTAATTCCGATATAAAATAGAGTGCTATTTCTATTTTTTTGTTTTACAGATTGATATTTAGGAGATAGTTTTGGAAAATATTGAGAGAATATTTGTTCAACCAGGATTTATACATTTCTCTAAAATACCAACACTTCTATACACAGTACTTGGCTCTGGAGTATCTTTTTTGATGTATGATAGAGTTAAAAAACAGGGAGGAATGGGTTATTTTATACACCCATTTAGAAAGAGTAAAAGTGATAATAGTACCTATTTTGCCTATCCAGCAATATCTGTATTATTAGATATTATGAAGAAAAATGGTTCACTAATATCAAATATTGATGGTGCTTTTTTTGGTGGTTCCGAAAATAATAGTGCAACAAACTATATAGAACAGTTAGGAAAAAATAATATAATTGCAGCCATTGATATTTTTGAACATAAAAATATTAGAGTTATTAAAAAAGATTTTGGTGGAGATAGTGGTAGAAAAATTGTTTTTTACACTGAAACAGGAGATATGTTTCTAACTAATGAGGAGAGAATTCGGGATTCTGATTGGTATCCAATTATGAATTCAAAATAGAAATGATTTATAAAAGTATATTTTTTTAGTATAAAAAGATAAATAAATATAACATTTTTATCTTTTAGTGAAAAATATAAGTTAAGAAAATATTAAAAATATTTTTTTAAAAAAAAACTGATAAGGAGATAAAATGAATGAACAATTTATAAGAATAAAACATGATGAGTATATTCTCCTAAGAGATTTAATTTATAAAGATTTGGGAATTGTTTTACCAGAACAAAAAAAATCTTTGATTGAGGGAAGACTTCAGCGAACACTAAAAGAGCTTGAATTAACATCATTTAAAGATTACTATGACTATCTAAAAACAGATAGTACAAAAAGAGCAACAACTGATTTGATTAATAACATTACAACAAATCACACATTCTTTTATAGAGAGCAGGAGCATTTTAGATTTTTAATGGAGAATGTTTTACCAGAAATGACATCAAAAATAAAACAGACAGGTGGGCATGATTTTAGAATTTGGAGTGCTGGTTGTTCTTCAGGAGAGGAACCATATACTCTTATTAGTTTTATGATGGAGTTTTTTAAAGCTGAATATAGCTCTTGGAATGCTGGGATTCTTGCAACAGATATATCAAATCGGGTTTTATCAATAGCTAAAAATGGGGTTTATAGTGATGATAGAGTTAGTGAACTTCCACCACATCTAAAACAGAAATATTTTAAAAAACTTTCAGATGGAAATTGGGAAGTTAAAGATTTTGTTAAAAAAGAGGTGACTTTTGCCCATTTTAATCTTATGACACCAAAATTTGTTTTTAAAAAACCTTTTCATGTTATATTTTGTAGAAATGTTATGATATATTTTGATCAACAAACAAGAGAAGAACTTGCTCAAAAATTTTATGATGTTCTTGAACCAGGTGGATATCTTTTTATTGGTCACGCTGAATCTTTAGGTAGAACCCCTCTATTCAAATATGTAAAACCATCTGTTTATCAAAAATAGTAGTTTTTATATAACATTAAATAAGTTGTTTTATCAGGTTTTTAACTTTTAAAAACGTAAAATAGCAATTTACAAATCCCTTTAAATACAATAGATTGATTTTAAAAGTTAAATATTGTAATAATATATTGGAATTAATTGTTTTAGCTTTTATATTTAAAGCTTTATATCTTTTTTGAGGTGATGATGAGGTTTATTAGAGTTGCTGTTTTTACAATACTTAATATAACTCTATATTTTCTATTTGAAGATTGGTATAGAGTTAATTGGAGTTACTTTTTTGGAGAGCTTGTTTTTATACCATTTTTACCAAGACCATATATATATATTCCTATTTTTATTTTTCAGGTAGTTTTTCAAATAACTCTTATATTAGAGTTGATATTAAAAAAGTTTTGGAGTGGAAAACTATCTTATGGAATGGTTATACCTGTTGCTATTGCAATTATGTTTGCAAGTGATAATCCTTACAATCTCTATAAAAAAGCCCAATCTCCTGCAACATTTATTAAAGGGGTTTCAGAACAGGTTCGATATCTTCTTGAGGATTATAGAGTTAAAAATCTATACTATCCAAAAACAGAGGAGGAGTTTAAAGATTTAATAAAAAATGTTGCAAAAGAGACTCCTTATAGAACAAAAGGGAAGAGTGTAGAGATAAAATTAATATATCTTTTTGATCAAAATGAACCTTTTACTAAAAGTGATAAAAAATTAGAGGCTCCTATTATTTATGTTGCTATTGGTGGTTCTGGAAGGAAGTTTTGGATAACTGCAACACACAAAAATGGTTATGATAAAGGGGAGATAACATATATATCTTCTGGAAGAGGCTACTTTTTAATTGAGGATGATGTTTTATATCGTAAAAAAATAAGAGAATCAAATTAAATATTCAAAATAATTTAAAATTTAAATAAAAAACTATTTTTTTTAATTTTTTATATTATAGTTTATTTGTAACTTTTAATCCTAAAAGAAAAATATTATTTTATTATTTAACTTTAAACTTAAAATATGTTATATTAGAACACTATTTTAATTATTTTTTTAAAAATGGTTTAATTATTTTTTTAGTTTTAAAAAAAGTTTTATATGATTTGATGGAGGTTTTATGAAAAAAA
>DYRY01000127.1:4342-8076 GCA_020718465.1 Anaeromyxobacter dehalogenans
TTTTTTAGTTTTAAAAAAAGTTTTATATGATTTGATGGAGGTTTTATGAAAAAAATTATATTTTTTGTGTTTTTGCTATTTTCATTATCAATTTTTGGAAATATTCCAGAGATTAATGTTAAAACAGAGGATAACAAACCAGAGAGATCTTTAAAAATTAAAAATATCGAAATTAATGTCGATATTGCTAATAATTTGGCAATAACAACTGCAAAATTAACATTTTATAATGAGCTAGATAGAGTTTTAGAGGGAGAACTTTATCTTTCACTTCCAGAGAGTGGAGTAGTTTCAAGATTTGCTCTTGATATTAATGGAAAATTAAGAGATGGAGTTGTTGTTGAAAAAAGTAAAGGGCAGGAGGTTTTTGAATCAATTGTTAGAGAAAATATAGATCCTGCTTTACTTGAAAAAACAAAAGGAAATAGTTTTAAAACAAGAGTTTATCCAATTCCAGCAAAGGGGAGTAGAGATATTTTAATAGCTTATGAAGAGGATTTAGTTTGGAGTGAAGAGGGATATCACTATAAACTTCCACTTACTTTAAAATATAAAGTAGAGCTATTTTCACTAAAAATAAATGCAAATGGTCAACAAATAAAACCATTTAATGCTCAAAAAAAAGATTTACTTAATCTTATTTTTAAACAAAATGGAGAGATATATACAACAGAGCTTATTGAGGAGAACTATATCCCATCAAAATCTATTCACATGGTTTTACCTCAAAAGCAAAAAGAGACTATTTTAGTTGAAAAATATAAAAATGATAGATTTTTTTACCTAAATAGTAAAATTGAAACTGAAAAAATGAGTAAAAAAACTCCTCAAAATCTTTGTATTGTTTGGGATGCCTCAAACTCTGCAAAAAATAAAAATATCAAGAGTGAATTAAAATTAATAACAAACTATATCTCAAAGCTTAACAATCCTAAAATTAATTTATGGATATTAAGAGATGATTTAGAGAGTTTAGGAGCAATTGAGCCTCAAAAAATTGAAGAGATGATTAGCTCTGTTTTTTTTGATGGTGGAACACAACTTGGTGCACTTAATTTTAATCTTAATGAGTTCAAAAATTGTGATGAGATTATTTTATCAACAGATGGAGTCTCAAATATCGGGTCAAATGAACCAATATTTAGTGATAAACCAATTGTTGTAATTAACTCACAACCTATTGCAGAACACAGTGTTCTAAATTATATTGCAAGAAAATCGGGTGGAATCTATCTAAACCTTGATAGATTAACTGTTGAGGATTGTGAATCAAAACTATTTGAATCAGTTTTTCAATTTATTAAAGCAGAGTATAGTAAAGAGGATTTTGAAGAGTTGTATCCATCAATACCACAAGCAATTAGTAATGATTTTACAATTACAGGTAAACTTAAATCTCAAAAGGGGGTTTTAAAACTTCATTTTGGATTTTCTGGAGAGATAAAAACTACAAAAGAGTTTGAAATAACAAGAGATGGTGAACTTGTGGATAAAAATATGGTCTCAAGAGCTTGGGCAAAAATGAGAGTTGCTGAACTTGAGCAACAGCCAGAAAAAAATGAGAAAGAGATTGTTTCTACTGGTAAAAAATACTCAATTGTAACAAAATTTACCTCATTAATTGTTTTAGACTCACTTAATGATTATGTTCAACATCAAATTGTTCCACCAATAGAGCTTCAAGAGGAGTATTTTAAAATAGTTGAAAATCAAAAAACAGTGGAGAAAACTAAAAACTCTCAACATGTTGAAGATTTATTAAAACGCTATAATAAAATGGCAATATATTGGGAAAGAAAATTTGAGTGGGACCCACCTGTTAAAAAAGAGGAGGCTAAGAAAAAAACTTTAAGAAACTTAAATGATTCAGTTGAGGAATCTTATGCAATAGCTTCTGGTGGCTCGATGAGAGAACAGCGAAATGGCTCATCAAATGTAATGTCTACAAAAGTTGTACGTGCTAGTAAATCAGATAATAAACCAATAGATTTTGAAGGGAAAGAGACAACTGGAAAAATTCAGCTTACAAAATGGGACCCACAAACTCCATATTTAAAAAAACTGAAAGAGGCAGAAAAAAATCACTATGAACTCTATTTAGAACTCAAAAAAGATTATGAAAATAGTAGTGCATTCTATCTTGATGTTGCCGATTTTTTTATAAATTTAAAAGAGAAAAAACTAGCAATCAGAATTTTAAGTAATATTGCAGAGATGCAATTAGAGAATCATCAACTTCTTAGAATTTTGGCTCATCGATTATCACAACTAAAAGTTTATGATTTAGCTCTGTCTGTTTTTCATGAAGTTCTTAAAATACGAAAAGAGGAGCCTCAAAGTTATAGAGACTTAGGATTAACCTACTCTCTTGATAATCAACCACAAAAAGCAATTGATTATCTTTATGAAGTTATCTCAAAAAAATGGGATAGTAGATTTAGTGATATCGATTTAATTGCTCTTCATGAGATGAATGGGATTATTGCACTTAATAAAAATCTTGATTTGTCTAAAATAGATCTAAGATTAGTTAAAAATCTTGATACAGATATTCGGGTTGTTTTAAATTGGGACTCCGATAATAGTGATATGGATTTGTGGGTAACAGATCCAAATGGAGAAAAATGTTTCTATAATCATAAAACAACATTTATTGGTGGTTGGATCTCAAGAGATTTTACTCAAGGATATGGACCAGAGGCTTTTTGGCTTAAAAGGGCCAAACCTGGAGAGTATAAAATCGAGGTTAACTATTATGGTAGCAGACAACAGGTTATTGCTGGTTCAACAACAATTCAAATTCAACTATTTTTGAATTTTGGACGAAAAAATCAGGAGCTTCAGGAGATAACACTTAGATTAGGTGAAAAACGTGAAGTTGTAAAAGCAGGAACATTTATAATCGATTCTAAAAAAATGGGTTCTCCTGTTGAATCTAAAGAGTCTCAACAAGATAATTTAGATAAAAATCCACCAACAAAAAAAAATGATACAACAGAGAAAAGAAAATGGTATCACTTTTTTGATTAAAAAGATAAAAATAGAGTCTGTTTTAAATAAAAATCAAGTTTTACTCTTTTTTTAAATACAAAATAGACTTTTACGTTTTGTTTTACTCTTTTTTTAAATACAAAATAGAAAATTTTTAGAAAAATCAAAAATTAACATGTGAAAAAGTCACAAAATTTAATAGATTTATAGAGTTTAAATTTATTTATTTTAGATAAATTTTATTTCCAAAAAATATATAATTAATATTTTTAATATTTTTTTGATTAAAAATATAAAAATAGATTAATTGATTTTATGATTAATTATAAATAAAATAGATTTTTAAAATAATAATTATCTATATTATTACTTTTTTTTTAAAAATTATGATTTTTTTTTATAACTTATCAAATAATGTACTCATATTTTTCACAAACCCTTATTGCTATTTGAAATCTGTTTTGTTAAAATGTCACACACTTTTTTGGGGAAAGTCTATGAGAGTTTTATTCATTCTGTTTTTGTTATCAACTTCATTTTTTTTGTTTGGAAAAGATGATATTCGCCTTTTACACACAAAAGTTAGTCAAGTTCGTTTTGGTGAACCAATAAAATTGGAGGCAAATATCACCAATGCACAATTGGTTAACTACATTATTGTTAATTATCGCTACAAAAATGAGAAACATTGGTCTCAAATTGAGATGACTCCTCAAGAGGGGAGATTTGCATGTAGTATTCCT
>DYRY01000128.1 GCA_020718465.1 Anaeromyxobacter dehalogenans
ATATTTTCTTGTTAATGCTATTATAGTTCTTTTTCATTTCATCTCTGCTGACATGGTTGGTTGGATGCGTTTTGTTCAACCAGTTATCTCTGGTGGTGCAGTGTTTTATATTCTATTTATGGGTTTTAGTGATGAATATGAGGTTAAAGAGTCCCAAAAAGCAGTTTTTGCTGGTGTTATGGCAGGTTTGTTTGTTGTAGTTGGTATTGGAATAAATTGGCTTATTTTTAACTCTCTTGCAATTTCTCTTGTAATGGGAATGTTTGGTGGCAAGTTCTAATTAAATAATCTCAAAAATTAAAATCACATAATATAATAATAATCATAGAGAAAAATTTAGATATTTATCTATTGATTTCACTTTTGTAAAAATGTAGAATCATTTTTTTTTGAGTTGGTTCTTATAATTAAACATATACCAATTCTGTACAATTAAGTAGTTATATTTTTTATGTAGTTTTTTAATTGTATCTGTTTAATTAAGAAAATCTAACTATTATAAATCTATTTTGCTAAAGTGGTATAATATGTTTTTAAAACATAGTGGAGTTGATATTAAACTTGGAGAGTATTGTTCAGAGATAGCTCAATTTGAGACACAAAAAGGAACAATAACCAATCAATTTTCTTCTATAATAGAGTTTGGTACTCATTTTAACGCTTTTGATATTGATAATATAAAACTTAATAATCTAATTGCAGTCTCTTCTGATGGTATTGGAACTAAAGTTGAAATTGCAGAGAGAGTCTCAATTTATAATACAATAGGTTTTGACCTTGTTGCAATGATTTCAGATGATTTAGTTTCAAATGGTTATAAAACAGTCTCATTGACAAATGTTTTGGATGTTGATTATTTAAATCCAAATATAATAAAAGAGTTAATGATAGGATTAAAGTGTGCAACAGAGTTTGCTGGGATTTCTGTAAATGGTGGAGAGATTGCAGAGTTAGGTGATAGAGTTGGTGGTTATGGAACTAATATGCACTTCAATTGGTCTGGAACAGGTGTTGGAGTTTTAATTCCTCCACTAAAAAAAGCAGTTTATGGAACAGATATAAAAGTTGGGGATAAAATAGTAGCCTTAAAAAGTGCAGGCTTTAGGAGTAATGGTTTTTCTCTTTTACGCTCCATTTTAAAAGATAATTTTGGTGATAGTTGGCATTTACAGATGTTTGAAAACAGAAGTTGGGGTGAGATACTACTAACTCCATCATTGATATATACTCCATTTATAACAGACATTATTAAATCGGGCTTTATTCCAAAAGGTATTGCACATATAACTGGTGGTGGAGTTATCTCAAAACTAAAAAGAGTTCTTCCTCGTGGCTTAGGTGCAAACCTTGATAGCTTATGGGAACCATTCTCTTTTATGAATATGATTTTAGATATTGGATCAATCTCAAAAGAGAGTGCCTATCAATATTGGAATATGGGGAATGGTATGCTTTTAGTTTGTGATGAAGCAGTTGCAAATAGCATAGTAAACTACTCCAAGAGTAGTTATGTTGAATCAAAAATATGTGGTGAAGTCACTGATTGTAAAGATATTATAATCAAATATAATTAAAATCTATTTTGCAAAATTAATATCAAATTTGAAACATTATTAAAATATATCAAAAAACAATTAAATGTAAAATTGTTGTGAATTATTCAAAATATCTCATCAAAATATAAAAAATAGTTTTGTTTACAATAAAAAATACCGAAAATTATATATGATTTTTATTATGATTAAAAAAATAGGTTCTTATTATTTTTATTATGATTTTAAAAAAATAGATTCTTATAGTTTTTATTAATTACCACTTGACTTATTATAAAATGTTATTATCATTAATTCATAATTGTTATATAACAATTATTATAAATTAAAAGATATTTTAATTTGACTTTATTTTTATCTATTTTTTAATAGATCTAATTTATTTGTAAAACAAATAGATTAAATTGAAAATATTTATTTTCAAATGAATTTTTAGATTGTTTTAGTTATTATCTTATTAACTTATTTTTTATGGAGGATTATATGGAACAAGTAGTATCAATGCCAAGAATTGGAGAGAAAGCACCTGAGTTTAAAGCTGTTACAACACAAGGAAATATCGATTTTCCAAAACAGTATGAGGGAAGTTGGGTAATTCTTTTTAGCCATCCAGCTGATTTTACTCCTGTTTGTACATCAGAGTTTATGACTTTTGCTGCAATGGAGGATAAATTTGAAGAGGCTGGTTGTAAACTTGTAGGCTTATCTGTTGATGGACTTTATAGTCATATTGCTTGGTTGAGAACTATCAAAGAGAAAATTGAGTATCGTGGAATGAAAAACATTGAGGTAAAATTTCCACTTATTGAAGACATTACAATGGAAGTTGCTAAAAAATATGGCATGATTCAACCTGGTGAAAGTAACACAAAAGCTGTTCGTGCAGTATTTATTATTGATCCTAAAGGTGTGATTAGAACAATTATCTACTATCCACTTAGCTTAGGTAGAAATTTTGATGAGCTTTATAGAGCACTTATTGCATTAAAAACATCAGATGAGTTTGGTGTTGCAACTCCTGCTGATTGGCGTCCTGGAGATGATGTTATCATCTCTCCAGCTGGTTCATGTTCAACTGCTCAAAACCGTATGGAGGGAAAAGAGGAGGGTCTTGAGTGTAAAGATTGGTTCTTCTGCACTAAAAAAATTGCAAAAGAGGATATTTTAGGAAAAGTTCTCAAGAAAAAATAGAAAAGTTCAAAACTGAATAATAAAAAAGGGGGATTAAATCCCCCTTTTTTTATTAACAAGAAATCTTAAAAAGATCCATTTTTATATAAAACAAAAAAAGCTTTATATATTTTTTCATAAAAAATAAAAAAATTATGAAAAATAAAAAAACTCATTATCTTTAAAATAATTCATAAAACTATTTTATTAGTTTAAAAATAAGATCTACAACTCTTGCAGAGTATCCCCACTCATTATCATACCATGAGAGAACTTTAATTGTGTTTCCAAGTACCATTGTACTTTTTGCATCAAAAATTGAGGAGTGTGGATTATGAATAATATCAACAGATACAATCTCATCTTCAGTATACTCAAGAATACCTTTCATTGTTGTTTCAGCAGCCTCTTTCATAGCAGCATTGATCTCCTCTTTTGTTGCAGGTTTTGAGAGTGTTGCAACAAAGTCAACAAGAGAGCCTGTTGGTGTTGGAACACGAACAGCCATACCATTTAGTTTTCCTTTTAGTTGAGGAATAACTTTTCCAACCGCTTTTGCAGCACCAGTTGTTGTAGGAATCATACTAACAGCAGCTGTACGAGCTCTTCTTAAATCTTTGTGAGGAGCATCAAGAACAACTTGATCATTTGTGTAGGAGTGAATAGTTGTCATTAATCCACTCTCAATTCCAAATTTATCTTGAAGAACTTTTGCAATAGGTGCAAGACAGTTTGTTGTACATGAAGCATTTGAAATACATTGATCTGTATCTCTTAAATCATCATCATTAACCCCAAGAACGATTGTATTATCAATCTCATCTTTTGATGGAACAGTTAAAATAACTTTTTTTGCACCATTTTTAAGATGATCTCCATAACCACCTTTTGCACTTTCACGACTCACAAAAACACCTGTTGATTCAATTACAACATCTGGAGTTTGAGACCAAGCGATTGAAACAGGATTTCTATCTGCAGTAACTTTGATTTTTTTTCCATTTACTGTTAATCCCTCTTCATCATGAAGAACAACTCCATCAAATCTACCTTGAGTTGAATCATATTTTAAAAGGTGAGCAAGAACCTCTGTGCTTGTTAAATCATTAATTCCAACAACTTCAAGTTCTGGATGCTCAAGCATAAGTTTAAAAACATTTCTTCCAATTCTTCCAAATCCATTAATTGCAACTTTAATAGTCATTAAAAACTCCATATAAAAACCTGTGAGAATTATAAATCTTTTTTTGAATTGTGTCAAGAATTTGTAGATTTTTTTTATAATTTTCCAATATCTTTTCTGTAGGCTATTTTTTTAAAGTGTATTTTTTTTGCAGCTTGATAAACTTTTTGAACGCTTTCTTCAAGTGTTTCTCCCTTTGCAACAAGTGTAAAAATACGTCCTGCAGTTGTTAAAAGCTGATTTTTGCCTTTTTTTTGAGTTCCTGAATGAAAAACAGATATATCGGTTGATATCTGATTTAATCCTGTTATCTCAAAACCTGTTCTAAATGAAAAAGGATAGCCACCAGAGGTAATTACAAGAGCTGTTGAGTATCCATTTGCAAACTCAATATTTTGTTCTCTTAGAGTACCATTAAAACAAGATTCCAAAAGAGTTAGAAAATTAGATTTCATTGATGAGAGTATAACTTGAGCTTCAGGATCTCCCAATCTTACATTATACTCTAATAATCTTGGTCCTTTTTCTGTTATTATAATACCAAAATAGAGAAAACCCTTATATCCCAATCCCCTATCTTTAATCCCTTTCATTGTTGGAGTTACAATATCATCCTCTATTTTTTTCATTACTTCTTCAGATATTTTATATGGAAGATATGCACCCATTCCACCTGTATTTGGACCACTATCACCATCATTAAGCCTTTTATAATCTTTACAGGGAGGAAAAAGTTTTATTGTCTCACCATCCATTACTCCAATAAGAGTTAACTCTTCACCTTTTAGTTTTTTTTCAACTATAAAAGTAAAACCATCACCATATCGTTTTTTTAGTTCTGCATAGCTCTCTTCAACCTCTTCAATAGAGGAGCAAACATAAACTCCTTTACCTCCAGCTAAACCATCATATTTAAGAACTAAATTACCTTGAAGTGCATTAATTTGAGGTAATGCCTCTTCAAAAGATGTAAATTCTCGATAGTCTGGAGTTGGGATTCCAAGATCTTTCATGAATTTTTTTGCAAAAGATTTTGAACTTTCAAGTTGAGCAGAGTTTTTATTTGGTCCAACAACCATAATAGATGTTTCTGAAAACAGATCAACAACACCATTTGCAAGAGGCTCCTCTGGACCAATAATAACCATTCCAACTCTATTTTTTACACAATATTTTTTTACCTCTTCAGGGTAAGTGATGTCGATTGAGACACAATTTGATATACCTCCATTTCCTGGAAGTGCAAAAATTTGCTTAGGATCAATATGCTGAGATAGTTTTTCATATATAGCATGTTCTCTAGCACCAGAACCAATAATGGCAATTTTCATTAACAATACTCCAAACAAAAGGACACAGTCATATTTGAATATCAAAAAATAGAAAAATAAACAAGTATAAAAATAACACTCTCTATTTTATTTCATTTTTTTCAATTTTATAAATCTCAAATAAAAAAAATTTACCAGAATTTAACTATTTTTATTTATCATTATAAAAATATTTAAACTACCATTTAAAACTTTTTTTACAATAAAATCAATATTTTATAGATTTTATTATAAAAATTTATTTTTTCATTTATTTTAAGTTGTTTTTTTATTTATTTTAAGTTGTTTTTTATAAATCTCAACTATTTTTACTTTAATAAAAAATCTTTTTTTATCATAATGTTTAAATAAATAAAGATTTAATTGATTTTTTTGTTTTGAAGTTGATAAAAAATATTTGACATTATAGAATTATTGTTTTATGTATAGAGTTTAGTTAATTGGGGGAAATTTTGTCTGCAACAAAATTATTAATAGTAGAGTCACCATCTAAAGCAAAAACTATCAAAAAATATCTTGGTTCTTCATACTATGTAAAAGCCTCTGTTGGTCACATTAAAGATTTACCAGCAAATAGAATGGGAATAAAAATAGATCAAAATTTTGAGCCAATATATGCAACAGTTAAGGGAAAAACAGAACTTCTTAAAGAGTTAAAAAAATTAGCAAAAGAGGTTGATACAATTTATATTGGTACTGACCCAGACCGAGAAGGAGAGGCTATTGCCTACCATCTTTATAACTCTCTTGAAAAAGTTAACAAAAATATCTATAGAGTTCTATTTAATGAAATTACAAAAAAATCGGTTAAAACAGCAATATCAAATGCAACAACAATTGATATGCAGAAAGTTAATGCTCAACAAACAAGAAGAATATTAGATAGAATTGTTGGATATAAACTATCTCCACTTTTATGGAAAAAAATTGGAAAAGGTTTAAGTGCAGGTAGAGTTCAATCTGTTGCAACAAAAATTATTGTTGATCGAGAGGATGAAATCTCTAAATTTCAAAGTGTTGAGTATTGGAATATAAAAGCCCATTTTAAAAAAGATGATATCAATTTTATTGGAACACTTTTTCAAATTGATGATAAAAAAGTTGATTCTAAAAATTTTAGAATTGAAGATAAATCAGCTGCAGATACCATTTTGAAAGCATTATCTAAAAAATATATAGTCTCTAAAATTGAAGAGAAACAGAGAAAACAGGAACCACTTCCTCCTTTTACAACAAGTAAGCTTCAACAAGAGGCTAATACTAAATTTGGTTTTAGTGCAAAAAAAACAATGTTGATTGCTCAAAAACTTTATGAAGGAGTTGATGTTGTTGGTTATGGGACAACAGGATTAATAACTTATATGAGAACAGACTCTGTTAGAATTTCAGATGATGCAATGAAATCTTTAAGAGAGTATATTGAATCAAACTATACTTTACAAGCTCTATCATTATCTGAAAGAGTTTATAAAAGTAAAAAAAATATTCAAGATGCACATGAGGCAATACGACCAACAAATATTGAACTTTCTCCAGATACTATTCAAAATGCTTTGTCTGATGATGAACTTAAACTATATCGACTTATTTGGGGGAGATTTTTAACTACTCAAATGAAAGAGGCAGTTTTTAATAAAACAGTTATTGATATTAAAAATGGGGTATATCTTTTTAGGGCTTCTGGAGAGGTTGTTGTTGAAAAAGGTTATCTTGAGTATGAAGCAAAATCTAAAACAGAGGTAATAACACTTCCTCCTCTTAAAGAGAAAGAGAGTTTAAAAGCAGAAAAAGTTGAGAGTGAACAGAAATTTACACAACCTCCAGCAAGATATACAGAGGCATCTCTTATCAAAAAGTTAGAGGATGAGGGAATTGGTAGACCATCAACATATGCAACAGTTGTTTCAACAATTTTAGATAGAGATTATGTTGTAAAAGAGGATGGAAAGTTTAAACCTTCAGAGATAGGTGTTGTGGTTACAAAGCAGTTGGAGTCATATTTTAACTCTATTATTAATATAGATTTTACATCTAAATTAGAGAATGAGTTAGATCAAATAGAGGCAGGAGAGGTGGATTATTTAAAAACACTTCAAAATTTTTATGACTCATTCTCAATCTCATTAGAAAGTGCAGAGAAGGAGATGCCAAAAACAAAGCTTTTGAATCAAGAGACAGATATAAAATGTGATAAATGTGGCTCAATAATGATGTTAAAGCAAGTTAAAAAACAGAGATTTTTAGCCTGTAGCTCATATCCTGATTGTAAAAATATCAAAAATTTTAAACAGGACTCAGAGGGAAAAATTACAATTATAGAGAAAGAGATTATCTATTCTGAAACTCCTTGTCCAGCTTGTGGAAAGCGAATGGTTATAACAAAGGGACCTTATGGAAACTATTTAAAATGTGAAGATTATCCAGATTGTAAAACAGTACAACCAATAACATTAAATATAAACTGTCCTAAAGATGGTTGTGATGGAAAAATTGTTGAAAGAAGAAGTAAAAAAGGTCGACTATTCTATTCTTGTTCCAACTATCCTAAATGTGATTTTATCTCTTGGTATAAACCAGTTAATGAGGAGTGTCCAAAATGTAAATCAAACTATCTTGTTGAAAAATATTATAAAAAAACAGATAGTGTAAAAATTGTTTGTCCTCAAAAAGATTGTGGATTTCTAAAATCAGATAGTTAGATACTATTTCTAAAAATCAAGAGTAATTTAAAAAAATATTATAAACTCAACTAATAGATAAAAAATAATA
>DYRY01000129.1 GCA_020718465.1 Anaeromyxobacter dehalogenans
GAGGTTATGCAAGATGTCTAATATGTAAATAAAAAAATTGATTCTATTTTTTGATAAATAAACTTATTTTGTTTTATTTGTTTTTTTTTAAATTTTTTTATTGAAATTTATCCTCATTATACTCATTGAGGGTAAAATCATCTATTATGTTTAGATAAGACTCAAGTATATCTTCAATATAATATATTGCATCAGAATCTTTTGAGTGAAAAATAGTTGATTCAGTTTTTCCATTAAAAAGAACCAAACTAAAAAAACGCTCCTCTTTTTTACAGTAGAACTGTTTTATACTCTCTGTTAATATCTTTTTGCTCCAAAATGGTACAAAGAGATATGATATTTTAAATATAGTTTTATCTGTAAATATAATAGTTCTATTAAATAATTTAAAAGAAAAATAGAGTAAAATAGTAGATAACACTATAAAGCTTGTAAAAATATCATTTTTTACCAAAAAATATACAATCCACAACATCAAAAATATGACAAAATAAAAAAGAGTCTCACTACTAAACCAACTACATCTTAATTTAATTGAATTTTTTGAATGAATTACTTTTACTTTTCTATTCCCAATCTCTCTTCTTCTTTTTTGCTTATCTGTTAATTGCATGTCTCACATCTCCAAAACATAAACAAGATAACAACTATTTACAAATTTTTCAAATTTAAAAAGAGTTAACCCACAATTTTGTGATAAATATCACAAAATATTTTATAAAATCAAAATTTTTGACTTAAAAAAGAAATAAGTAATTGATATTTGATTTTAATTAAAAAATAGGATAAAATTATATACTATTTTTATTAAAATGAGATAGTTTTTTGCTTTTAATAAGAAAATATTGTTTTTTTACTTTTTAAAAGGAGTATTTTGAAAAATTATATAAATTTTAAGTACTATCTTTTATTAATTTTAATGCTATTTTTTGTCTCTTGTCAATCAGGAGGAGTAAAAAATATTGATAACTCTAAAAAAAATAATAATGTTATTTATGGAAAAGCCTCTTGGTATGGGGATAAGTTTCATGGTAAAAAAACAGCAAGTGGAGAGTTATACTCAATTAAAAAAAATACAGCTGCACATAAAACACTTCCATTTGGAACTATGTTAAAAATTACAAATTTAGAAAGTAATAAATCGGTTATTGTAAATGTTAATGATAGAGGTCCATACATTAAAAATAGAGTTATTGATTTAAGTAAATCAGCATTTAAAAAAATAGCAACTTTAAATGATGGAGTGATTGATGTTAAAATAGAGGTTCTAGATGATTCTAAAACTTTTAAATATAAACATTAAAAATATTTATTATGTATTTTTTATCTATTTACTTTATTTTACATTTAAATAAACTTATGAACAGTGGATTTTAACCCACTGAAATTGATAGATTTTTATTATGTTTTTTCTATATTTTATAGAAAAAAATAAGATTTAATTTTTTGTTTTATTATTTTGGAGGTTAGAATGTCTAAAACTGTTTTCTATGCAGTTTTTATACTGCTAATATTCTCTTTGGGATGTGAAAAAAAAGAGGATGTTGTTATTTTACCTGGTGAGTGTGTTTTACAAAGTGATTGCAATGAGTTAGAGGATTGTAAATTTTCATCTTTAAGAGCTGAAAAAGGGGAATGTGTCCCAATGATTGAGTGTTCTGAATCAGCTAGTTGTAGTGATGGTAGAGCATGTAGACCAAAAGATGAAAAATCATACTGTGGTTACTCATCTCAACCATTCTCTATCACAACAGAAGAAATTTTAGAGGCAACAAAAGGGGTTTATTATGAAAAATATCTCTCTGCTGAGGGAGATTCAGGAAATCACTTTTTTACTCTAAATCAGGGAGCATCTTTACCATCTGGTCTCTCTTTAGAGTCAAATGGTAAAATTCATGGAACTCCTCAAGAGAAGATAAATAGTTTCTCATTCTCTGTTGTTGTAGTTAATGGAAAAATCTCTGATATCTATTTTTATAACACAAGAGCTGTTGAAAAAAACTTTACATTCAATATTATTGAAGAACAAAACTGTGGTGAATGCCCAGAAAACTCTTTTTGTGATATATCTTTAGAGACTCCAGCATGTGTTTGTAATGAGAATTTTCATTTTGAAGATGAGTTATGTATCCCAAACACAAAAACAGTATCTTGTTTAGATAATGCTCCAAATAATGCAACATCAAATATTATTGATGTTGAGATATATTGGAATACAGAAACAAATACTTGGAGTGAAGCTCCAAACTGTGAATGGAGCTGTAAACAGGATTTTCATGGGGATGTTGATGAAAATGAGAATGATATTTGTGTTTCAAATACAAAAGTAGTTCCATGTTCTCAAGAGTATACTCCTGAATTTGCAGAGGCAGAAATAATAGATGTTACAATCTATTGGAGTGAAGATGATGGTTGGTCTGAAGTTGAGTGGTGTTCTTGGAACTGTTTTGAAGGCTTTGAAAGAGCTGAAGGTATGTGTTATTGCCCTTCAAATAAACATATTGAAAATGAGATATGTGTTGATAATTATCAAATAGTGAGTTGTGTTTTAGGTGATGACATTGAAAATGCTTCCTATATTGTTGAGGATATTGAAATTGCTTGGGACTATTTAAGTGAAACTTGGTCTGAAGCAGCAATTTGCGAATGGCAATGCAATGAGTGGTTTGTGAAAAATAATGATGAAACTGCCTGTATTCCAGCAGTTATTATTAATGAAACAAGTGGAGTAGATGGAAACATAGTTGAAATCTTTAATAGAAGTGAAGATGAATTAGATTTATCTAAACTACATTTAACCGTTTGGATTCAGGGGGATATGCAATATCCAATATTTGGAACTGTTATGGAAGCAACCTCTCAAAACTATCTTGAAGGTTTAACCTATTTCTCTATCCCAATAAGTGCTGAAGATAGAATGATTCGTGCAACTCTTTTTATTTTGGAGGATGAGATTAATCCTGATTCAGAACAGATAATTTTAGATGAAACAGGAACTATCCCATACTATAGCAACACATTTGAATCTTATGGTCGTTTTCCAGATCTCACTGGTGATTTTATAACACTTGAAGTTTGGACTCCTGATAAAAAAAATGAGGTTATAATTGATGTTTGTGGAACAGGAATCAGTAGTTCCCAAGTTGTATTAAATGAAACTGTATCTATTGATGGTTTTATGTTAAGTGATTCACTTGGCTCAAGAAGCTCTAGTATGGTTTCATCTCAATTCTGTATTGCAATAGATGGAACAAATATTAGTGATTTTGAGTGTTTTGATGCCTCTTTTGATGAAACTCAAGGTTATAACCACAAATATAGCATCAATTACACTGCAAATGAGGTTAATCTTTTTGAGTTCTTTTTTAGATTCTCTGGGGATGGTGGTTTTAATTGGGTTCCTTGTAGCTCAAGCCCTGGAACTTTCTATAAAGATGGAGAGAGTTTTAATGAAGAGATAATAGGTTCTTTTGGTGTTATTGAACAATAAGTAATTTTCTAAATTTTCTTAAAAATCAAAAAATTTAAAAATTTAAAATCGAAAAAATCTATCTTGACAAATAAAATATATGATTTTAATTGAAATAGAGTAAAAAATATATTATACTCAAGTTGTAAATTTTGGTGCTATTTTAATTAATAAATTTTTTAAGATTTAATTAATTAAATCTTTTTTTTAAAATAAAAAGAGTTGAAAATTTTTAATTTATTGTGATTTTTTCAAAGAGTAAAAAACTATTTTTTTTAAAGTGCTATGTTTTTGTTATCTATTTTTAGGAGGTTTTTGTGATTGAAGTTTTAACCTATTCAGGAATAGTAATTGGGGCAATATTCCTATTTGTTGGGTTTTTAAAAAGTTTTTTAAAAATCTGTCCCCCAAACAAAGTTTATATTTTTTCTGGACGAACACACACCAATGCTCAGGGTAAAAATGTTGGTTATCGTGTTATTTTTGGTGGAAGAGCTATTAAATGGCCTCTTATTGAAACTCAAGATGAGCTTGATATGAGTGTTTCATCTGTTTTAGTAAAAGTTACAAATGCTTACTCAAGAGGAGGTATTCCACTTGATGTTCAGGCAATAGCAAATGTTAAAATCTCATCTGATGAGAGATTTATTGGGAATGCAATTGAGCGTTTTCTTGGTCGTCAAAAAGCTGAGATTGTAAAAGTTGCAAAAGAGACACTTGAAGGAAATCTTCGTGGGGTTATCTCAACATTAACACCAGAACAGATTAACGAAGATCGTATGGAGTTTGCTGATAGAATATTTAATGATGTAAAAAAAGAGATGGATAAACTTGGTCTTCAACTTGATGTTTTTAAAGTTCAATCTGTTAGTGATAGGCAAGAGTATTTAAAATCTCTTGGTAGAAAAAGAATTTCAGATATTTTAAAAGATGCAGAAATTGCTGAATCTAGCTTTCAAGCAGAAGCAAAACAGGTTGAAGCAAACATGAGTGAACAGAGTCAAATTGCTCAAACTAAAGCAAAAGATGAGATTAAACAGAAAGAGAATGAGTTTAGACAGATTCAGGCAACACTTGAAGCAAAAGTTCAAACTGAAGAGGAGACTACAATTGCAGCTGGTAAAGAGGCTGAAGCTACTGCTGCAAAAGAGTTACAAGAGTATCGTGCTCAACTTGAAGAGATTCGACTTCAGGTTCAAGAGGTACTACCTGCTATTGCAAAACAACAAGCAGCACAATTTCTTGCTGAAGGTGAGGCATCTATCGTTTCTGAAAAGGGGCGTGCTGTTGGATACTCCATTGATGCAATGTCTAAAGTTTGGATATATGCAGGAAAAGATGCTCTATCTATCTCATTAATGCAGAGAATTGAAAAAATACTCAAAACAGCAGCTTCAACTGTTGATCAACTACAGATGAAAAATATTCATGTTATTGATTCTGGAAAAGGTGAAACAATAAATGGTCTTGTGAAGGCATATACAGATGTTATTGGTACTGTTTTCTCATCAGTTCAAGAGTTAGTTGGAATAGACCTTTCAGACTCTTTAAAAAGGGAGGCATAATATGGAAGTTTTACTTACAATTTTAGGAATTGGTCTTGTAATTTTTATTCTATTTATCATGACAATAAAAAATATGATCTATATTTGTGGCCCAAACGAAGTTCTTATTTTTGCTGGAAATAGAGAGAATTTACCATCAGGATCTAATAAAAAATCAGTGGGATATCGATATGTTCGTGGTGGAAGAGGAGTAAGAATTCCTCTTTTAGAACAGGTTTATCACCTTGAATTAACAAATATTCCTATTGATGTTAGTGTTGATAATGGTTTTTCAAAAGGTGGTATCCCTCTAATTGTTACTGCAGTTGCAAATGTAAAACTATCTGGTAATGAGCCTTTAGTTCATAATGCAATTGAGCGTTTTCTTGGAAAACGTAGAGAGGAAATTGTACAGATTGCACAAGAGACTCTTGAAGGTAATTTAAGAGGAGTTTTAGCATCACTAACACCAGAACAAGTTAATGAGGATAAGGCTGCCTTTACTAAAAAACTTCTTGAAGAGGCTGATGAGGATTTAAGTAAATTAGGAATTGTTTTAGACAACCTTCAAATTCAAAATATCTCTGATAAAGTTGGTTATTTAGACTCTATTGGTAGAAAACAGGCTGCTATGTTACAGCGTGATGCAATTATTGCAGAGGCAAGCAATCGTGCTGAATCTATCATTAAAGATGCAGAGAATAAAAAAAATACAACATTAAAACAGCTTGATGCAAAAATATCGATCACAAAACAGGAGGCTCAACGTCGTTTAAATGATGCAATCACAAGAAGAGAAGCGGTTATAGCAGAAGCTAAAAGTAAAATTATTAGTGAAATTGCAAAAACAAAAGGGGATATTAAAGTTAATATTGCTTTGATTGATCAAATTAAAAATGAACTTGAGGCAAATATTATAAAACCTGCAAAAGCAAAAAGAGATAGACTTTTTGAGGAAGCAAAAGCAGATGCTGCAACAATAGTTGAAAATGCAAAAGCCTCTGCAGATAGTTTTAAAAGTTTAGTAACTGCATGGAAAAATGCTGGAGCAAATGCCAAAAATATTTTTCTTATGGAAAAAATTGAACCAATTTTCAAAATTGTTACAGAATCAATTAGATCTATCAATATTGATAAAGTTACAGTGATTGATAGTAAATTAACATCTGGTGAAAATGGAAATCCTGTAGTTAAAACAATATCAGCTCTTGAGCAACTTAAAGAGGCAACTGGAATAGATGCTGGTGCATTTATTAATCGTCTAAAACAGTATGCAGAGACAAAAACAACACCAGCAGCACCAACACCAACAACAAAAAAATAGTTACTAATGTGATTTTTCCCAATCTTTTAAAAATTTCTCAATTCCAATATCAGTAAGTGGATGATGTAACATCTGTTTTAAAACATTATATGGTATTGTTGCAACATCACAACCAGCTTTTGCAACATCAATAACATGAAGAGGATTTCGGATCGATGCAGCAATAATCTCTGTACTATATCCGAAGTTGCTAAAAATTTGACGAATATCCTCAATAAGACCAACTCCAAAATGAGAGATATCATCAAGGCGACCTAAGAATGGAGAAACATAAGTTGCTCCTGCTTTTGCAGCAAGAAGAGCCTGATTTGCAGAAAAAACAAGAGTTACATTTGTTTTAACCCCTTTTTCAGAAAAAATTTTAGTTGCTTTAAGCCCTTCCGATGTCATAGGAACTTTAATAACAATATTTGGATGAATTTTTAAAAGTTCTTCAGCCTCTTTTATCATTCCATCTGCCTCAAGACTAATAACCTCTGCAGATATTGGACCATCAACAATCTCGGTTATCTCTTTGATAACCTCTTCAAATTTCCTTCCAGATTTTGCAATTAAAGATGGATTTGTTGTTACACCATCAAGAACTCCTAATGATGCCATCTCTTTAATTTCAGAGATAATTGCAGTATCAATAAAAATTTTCATTTTTACTCCTTAAAAAATTAAAGCACAAATATTTGTGCTTATAAACTCATTGCATTCTATTTCAAAAAATAGAATCTGTCAATCCTATTATTAAAAAGATTCTTTAAATTTATTGTATATTTTTTGTGTTTTTAATTTTTAATATTTTTTTATTAACTATTTTATTAATCTTTTATCTATTATACTATAACCATTTTGGAGGCTATTATGAGAGGATTAATTATTTTTATGTTTCTATCTGGAGCACTTCTTTTTGCTCAACCTAAAAAAAATTTTGAAGAGATGTTTGAAAAAATTAATGCAAAGAAGTATGAACTTTTGAAAGAACAGATTGCACTTCCAGAAAAAGTGGAAAAAAATGTTGTTCCTATTATGCAGAAGTATGATAAAAAAATCTTTGAACTTCGTTCAACACATATGAAAGAAGGAATTGAACTAAAAAGGGCTGTAAAAAAAGATTATAACAAAATTTTAACTCATCAAAAAGCAGGAATTGCTCTTCAAAAACAGGTTTTAGCACTTTTAGAACAGGAGATTGCTGAAATAGAAAAAACAGGTGTTGATGCAGAAACAATGGTTGCTTTAATGAGATTTGAAAGAAAATTTATGAAAAATTTTATTCATAATGCAAAAAAACATCACAAAGGAAAAGGGGAACGTGGTCCAAAGGGAGATGGAGCAAGAGATGATGGTTTTGGTCCTTTTGATGATGAATTTTAGGGCTGTTTCATTTTACCAAAATAAATTCAAACTATAATCTAAAAATAAAAAAATGGATAATATTTTATTCTTATAAAAAAGTTTATTTTACAAATATTATATTTATTCATCTTTTTTTACTATTTAAACATAAAAAATAGTAATTTTAGCTTTTTTCAATTTGCACAATTTTTAAATATTAACCTACTTATATTTTTAATA
>DYRY01000130.1 GCA_020718465.1 Anaeromyxobacter dehalogenans
TGAATCTGGTGGAAAAAATCCTAATGGGAAGTGTTTAATTCCAGATGATGGAGGTTTAGAAAATATCTCAAATCCAAAAACAATTATTGGAGATGGAACTACTGAAAGCTGTACAGAGAAAAAATTTAGAGAGGCTGTTGCAAAAGGGGGAGTTATAACTTTTAATTGTGGAGAGAATCATCATATAATAACTCTATCAAAACCTGCCAAAGTTTTTAATAATGAAACTCCTGATATTGTTATTGATGGAGGTGGAAAAATCACATTAAGTGGTGGAGGAAAAACAAGAATTTTATATATGAACACATGTGATTCTAATCAAGTTTGGACAACCCCACATTGCAACAATCAAGATCATCCAAGATTAACAGTTCAAAATCTAACTTTTATTGATGGAAACTCAAAAAATGAGAAAGAGTTTGATGGTGGGGGAGCAATTTGGGTGAGAGGTGGTCTTTTTAAAATTGTGAACTGTAGATTTTTTAATAATGTTTGTGTATCAACAGGTCCAGATGTTGGAGGTGGTGCAGTAAGAGTTTTTGATATGTATGAAAATTCCCCTGTTTATATAACAAACTCAACATTTGGTGGTTCTGAAGTGTATGGAAATGTTGGTTCAAATGGCGGAGCAATTAGTAGTATTGGGGTATCTTGGAAAATTGTGAACTCAATTTTTTCATATAATAAAGCTATTGGAGTTGGTGGAAATCCTGCCCAATCTGGAACATCTGGAGGAGGAAGTGGGGGAGCTATTTATAATGATGGAAACTATATTAAACTCTCTATTTGTGGTTCAAAAATAGAGTTTAATGAGGTTAACTCATTTGGTGCTGCTATATTTTTTGTTTCAAATGACCATTCAGGAGAGATAAAAATAGAGGACTCTATTATAAAAAATAATATTGGTGGCTCTTGGCACACTTTTCCAGGAATATCAATGCATTCAGATACAAAAATAGAGATATCTAATTCAGTAGTTGAGTAGATATTACTCCTCAAAAAGTCTAACTCTTTCTGGAATAAACTCTGATGTAGTTATATCTTCCATTTTTTCATCTCTTCTTATAACATCAACTTCACCATTTGTGCCAATTAATACAACTGCTGGTCTGAAATGGATAAATTGCATCCATTGTGTAACTCCATAGGCTCCAACTGGATGAAAAACAAGTGAATCTTTTGGATTCATATATGGAAGTTGAACCGATTCTCTTAAAACATCAATATTCATACAGAGTGGTCCATATAGTAGACCTCTTGCATAACCTAAAAGAGGTTGAAAAAGTTAGAAAAATGTATAAAATAGGTTAAATTAGAAAGGATTGAAAGGGAAAGAAAATGAAAGATGAATTGTTTAAAAGAGGATTTGGAATAAGAAAAGATGTCTATTTAAAAAAACAGTTGTTTAGGTTCATCACTTTTAGAAATTAACCAATAGTTACCCTCTTTTTCCCAATATATCTTCCAATTTAAAACAAGTCGATACATCCCTTCAGAAGTATCAATAAACATTGTTGAGTTAAAGTCTGTTACTGCTTTTTTATCTTTTATTGATAGTTTATTAAGTTTTATAGTCATTCTTGTTATGATAGCTTTTTGTTCACTTTGTAATTCATCAAGAAGTTTTAAAAAATCATCTTTGGTGACTTTTTGAGATTTATACTCAATTGTAAACTCTGGTTTTAATATTTTTTTTAGGATGGAGTAGTTATTCTGACCAATCTCTGTTGAAATTTTATTTGAGGCTTTAATAATTGCCTCTTTATCTGTTATTACAATATGTGAAATCAAAAATATCACTCCTGCTAAAATTGCTGGAATTAACATTTTCCAAAAGCGATTTTCCTCTAAAAGAGCTCCTTTCCATTTCATATATAAAAGAGCAGAGCCACCAATAAGAGTAAGTATTAAGTAAAGTGGGTTTTCAAACAGTAGTTCACTCATAAAATCTCCAAAATAAAATCTATTTTAATTAAACAGATATCATTAATTAACCAAATATATTATAATTTATTTCTCAAACAATAAAAAACATATAATTCTTAAATAAAATATTTGTAATATAAAGAAAATTAGTGAGATATTTAGGTTATTTAAAATATTGAATTAGTGCAACTGTTACATTATCTTTTCCGCCATTTTTATTGGCCTCTTGAATAAGATTTTTTGCTGCATCATCAAGAGAGTTTGATTCAACAACAATTCTTCTTATATCATTATCTGGGACCTCACCAGATAGACCATCAGAGCATAGGAGATAGATATCTCCATCCTCAAGGGGAAAATATTTTACATCAACCTCAACATATGGTTTAAGGCCAACTGCTCGAAGAATTACGTTTTTATGTGGAAAATTCTCAATCTCCTCTGGACTCATATCATTTTTTTTAATCATCTCATTAAGAAGTGAGTGGTCCTCTGAAACCTGTTCTAGTTTCCCTTTACGAACTCTATAAATTCGACTATCTCCAACCCAACCAATATAGGCTCCATTTTCAAGAAAAAGGGCTGTAGTAATAGTTGTTCCCATACCATTTTTCTTTTTTGCACTTTTTTGAGAGGCATTAAAAATCTTTTTATTTGCCTCAAGAATTGCAACAATCAGGCGGTTTTCATCATATTTTTTATCTTTAAACATTTTGTATGGCCAAGTTGCCTCTTGATCTTTTCCTGTACGCACAAAAAAATCTTGAATACAATCAACGGCCATTTTACTAGCAACCTCTCCAGCTTCATGCCCACCCATACCATCAGCAACCATGAAGAGATTCTCTTCATAAAACATATAGAAGTTATCCTCATTATGATCTCTTTTGCGTCCGACATCGGTAAGTGCAGTTGCAATAATTTTCATTATTCCTCTTTGGTAACATTAAAACAGCATACGCTTTTATTTTTTTATCTTAAAACATACCACTAAGTCAATTCTTTTTTAGTAAATATATCTGTTTTTTATATTTTAGTGTTTATTTGCTATATTGAGAGCTATTTTTTGTTATTTTAAATGAATGATAGTTTTTATAATTTTTATATTTCGACATAAAAATTTATATATTTTAAATTTAACTTTAAATTATTTTGACAATTTGAAACATTTAAAGTAAATTTATCTTTGTTGTTGGTTATAAAGATAAATAAACTCTTTTTTCTTTTAATACAAAAAGAGAATGTTTTTGTTTTATCTGAATATAAGTAAATAAAATTGGAGTTTACAAATATGATACCTGTTTCATTAACTATAAAAGGGCTCTATTCATACAAAACAGAGCAAATAATTGATTTTACAAAACTGATAAGTGCACATCTTTTTGGTATTTTTGGCTCTGTTGGAAGTGGTAAATCCACAATATTAGAGGCAATTCTTCTTTCAATATATGAAAAATCGGAAAGGGTATCCTCAAATGAGAAAATGCATGCCAATATTATGAATCTTGATTCAGATGAGCTTTTAGTCGATTTTACCTGCTATATTGGTAAAAATAGCTCTGAACTATATAGATTTTTTTATAGAGTAAAAAGACATCCAAGAAATCCTGATAAATTTGATAAAGAACGAAAAGTTTATAAACATGATGGTATTGATTGGCTTCCAGCTTTAGAAACAGATGGAGAAAAACTACTCCTTATGGATTATGACACTTTTAGAAAAACTGTTATTATCCCTCAAGGAAAATTTCAGGAGTTTCTCAATCAAAGTGCAACAAATAGAGCCTCAATGCTTGAGAAACTTTTTGATTTGAGCCGTTTTGATTTATCCTCAAAACTCTCAAAATTAAAAGGAAAAAATGAGCTTGATCTCTCTAAGTTGGAAGGAAAATTATCAGAACTTAATGATGCTTCCAACTCTATTATTGAGAATAAAATAGAGCAACTTAACCAGTTTTTACAAAGTGTTGAAAGATTACAATCCACCCTCAACAAAAAGAGAGAGGAGATGAAATCAGTAAGTTTACTTTGGGATAGAAAAAAAAGATATCTATCTACACTTGAGAAAAAAGAGTCTATTTTATCTAAAGAGAGCAATATTTTAAACTATCAAAAAGAGATTTCTCAATTTGAAAAGGCTCTACCTTTTGAAAAAACAGAGATTCATATATCTCTAAGAAAAAAAGATCTAATTCAAAAAAACGAAACTCTTAACTCTCAAATAAAACTTGAAGAGAGCTTTAAAAATCAAGTTGAGATTTTAAACCCAAAACTAAAACAGCTTGAAACTGAGTTCCAAAAACTAAAAGAGAGTATTATTCCTGAAAATATTATAAAAGAGTGGATTAAAACAAAAGAGATTGAGGAGAGTTTAGTTTTACTAAACAAAGAGATTCAACCAATAACAAATAAAAAAGAGAGTGTTGAAGTAGATTTAAAAAATAGCCTTGAAAAAGTTGAACTAATTACTAAAAATATTAATGAGATTAACTTAAAAATAGTTGATAGCAGTAGTTTGGATAATCTTAAAAGATTATATCAAAAAGAGAGAGAGCTATTTTTAAAAATAAAAAATAGTAAAAACATAGTAGAACAATCTCAACAAAAATTAAAATCTATAAGTGATAACAAAATAGATGCTCTTAAAAAACTTAATTTTTTGAAGTGGGAAAAACTATCTTTAAACTCTATTAAAAACGAAATTAAGTTTTTAGTTGAACCTATAAATAAAAAACTTGAGGATTTAACACTACAAATACATACACTCTCAATTCAAGAAAAACTTGCAGAGTACTCTTCAGAGTTAACAGATGGTGAAAAATGTCCCCTTTGTGGTTCAAAAGAGCATCCACAACCACTATCCTCCTCTTTTGATAAAACCCTACTTCAAACTTTAAAAAAAGAGAAAAAATCGTTTGAAGATGAGTTAAAAAAGTTAAAACAGTTTAATGATGAGATAAATATTCTTCAAAACTCTGAAAATCTTTTCACAAAACAGCTTGAGCAACAGCAGGAGGAGTTAGATAGTATTGAAAATGAGTATAAATCCTCAAATTTTCCACAAAATCTTGAGAGTCGCATAAAACAACAGGAGGAGTTTCAAGAGGATTTAAAAAGAGTAAAAGAGTTTTTTGAAAAAGAGCAAAATAGAAATAGAGTTCAAAAAGAGGATCTACTAAAAATTAGTAGTAAAATAGATGAGTATCAATATAAAATATCTCATTTAGAAAGTGAACTCTCAAAATTAACTCAAATTCCAGATGAATATAGAAATCACTCAATATTTTCACTCAAGAAACTATCAGAGAATCTAAAAAAAGAGCTTTTAGATAAAGAGAGTTATCTTGATATGAAAAAATCGGAGATATTTGATATTGAGAAAAAATTTAACTTAACTCAAGAATCAATATTAACACAACAGAGTGATATTGACTCTATTAAAAAAGAGATAGCTTTAATAGAGAGTGAAACAGAGAAAAAACTTAAAGAGAGTGGATTCGAGGCATTTGAAGATATCTTTAAAATATTAAAAAACAGCCTAAAAATAGAGAAACTAAGAGCTGAAGTTGTAAAATATAGCACAGAAAAAACCTCTATACTATCTGAAATAGAGGAGTTTGTTGATGTTGAAAGTTTTATAAATATTGAGAAGTCATTAATTGATACTATATTTAGTGATATTGATAGATTTGAAAAAGAGCTTTTAGAGTCTCAAAAAGGGCATACTCTTATTGAAGCAGAGTTAGAGAGAGTTAAAAAAGTTGCTGAAAAAAGAAAAATAGTTGAGTTAGAACAGTTGGAGCTTAAAAAGAGGGAGAGTAGTTTAAAACAGCTTGAGCAGATGTTTAGAGGCAAAGGGTTTGTTAGATATGTTTCAGAGATATTTCTTAATCATCTTCTTCAGGCAGCAAATGAGAGATTTTTCAAATTAACTAAAAATCAACTTCGTCTTGAACTTGATGATAAACAGGAGTTTATTATTCGTGATTATATGAATAATGGAAAAACAAGACTTCTAAAAACAGTATCTGGTGGGCAGATGTTTCAGGCTGCATTTTCTCTTGCTCTTGCTCTTGCAGATCATGTTAAATCAATCAATCAAAGTGAACAGAGTTTCTTTTTTATTGATGAGGGTTTTGGTTCTCTTGATAGGGAGGCTTTGAAAATTGTAACTGATACTTTAAAATCTCTAAGATATGAGAATAAAATTGTTGGAATGATATCACATCTAGATATGTTACAATACGAGGTGGAGGTCTATCTATCTGTTAAAAATGATAGACAAAAAGGGAGTATTGTAAAAGAGAGTTGGGTTATTTAGTTTATGTTTTAAGTTACTCATATCCACATGAATAATTTTTTTATGTTATTTATGTTTTTTATTTATAATAAAAATAAAAAGTAATGAATAGTTGGTTTTAACCCTCTAAAGTTAATAGATTTTTATTATTATTTGAGTTGTGTAGATCTAACGATCATGAATTATTAAAAAAATATTAATTTAGGATAATCATGGAGAATATTCAGTTTTTAATTGATAGAAAAAGTGAACTTCTACTAAAAAAAATTAAAGATAATTATGGTTCACTTTATGAGTTTTTTAACACATTTTTCCATTTTTGGATTACAGAGGAGCTTCAAGCAGAGGGAATAACATCTGAATTTGATGAATTTTCTGAATATTACTCAAAATATAATAATTTATTGAAAGAGTATTTTGAGGGGAGTTTTCAATTTGAAAACTCCATCTCTTGTTTGAAGAAAATAAATAAAAAACTAGTTGGTAGAGAGGCTTTTAGAAATAAAAATATTGTTCATCGTCATTTTTTACATGAGATATCTGATTATAAATCAATATCTCATAATGTTGATACGATTTTTAAGCAAAATAATCTCAATTTAACTATTTTAGAAGAGTATGCCTATCTACACTATAACTTAAAGCAGATTTATCCATTCTACACAGGATTATCTGTTAGAGTATTTACAAATCTATATCTACTTGAGCATCAATATCTACCATTCATACCATACTCATCAATAAAATCGGACTACTACTCTCTATTAACAAGCTCATTTGAGAGATTTCAGGAGGGATTTTTTGAATTGATAGTGCTATTTTTAGATAAAATAGATAGTTAAATTACTCTTTAATGATATTTTTCTCTTCTGTTTCAGCTTCAAAATATTTAACAGAGTTAACATTTATCACATTGCCTTTATATGAATTTTTTGTTCCTTTAGGACCACCAAGATTAATTTTATCTTTAATTCCACAGATTTTAACAGGGATATCTATTTTTGCTTTAATATTTTCTGGAAGAGATACAACTGTTTCATCTCCCATTTTTTTTGTTTCTGAAAAGTAGGCCTGATTTTTGGAAACAATAGGATGTTGTTGCATTGATGTCACAAAATAACCCATAAAGCACTCCTCTGTTTTAATTGTATCGGGCCAGAAAATTATTTTATTTTTCTCCCTTTTTTTAACAGTGCTGTTAATATGATTACTATTTGTAAGTATTACACAAATCTCTGTTGGGGTTAATGTTGTGATTTTTTGATTTTTGGTTAATTCAACATTAATAATTTCAGTTTCTTTCTCTTTTATAGCAGAGAAATAGAATTTTATCATCTTGAGTAGGCATTTAAAGAGAGAAGTAAAATAAATAGTAATAGATATCTCATTTTGACCTCCATGAAAGATAGTTTTAAGACAACATAAATATATTTATCATTACAATTAAATATAGTATTTAAAGTTATTTCTTAATTTTTTATCTGTTTACTCATTTTTTTTTATATTGGTTT
The DNA here is from genome assembly GCA_020718465.1 of Anaeromyxobacter dehalogenans. Lineage (GTDB taxonomy): Bacteria > UBP6 > JAFGXH01 > JAFGXH01 > JAFGXH01 > JAFGXH01. Next base: position 7,738 of record DYRY01000130.1, read on the forward strand.
TTCTTAAAGTCATAAAAACTTGAATTCATATCTAATGGAGAGTTGTAATTATTGAGTTTTATTATTACTATTTACAAAAAAAATATTTTAAGAATCTTTAAACTATAGCAAGGCAAAAAGTTTACTTTTTAATAGTAGCA
>DYRY01000131.1 GCA_020718465.1 Anaeromyxobacter dehalogenans
TATGACTCTCTTTTTGAGGAGTCTTTGTCAGAATCTTTTTTGTATGACTCTCTTTTTGAGGAATCTTTGTCAGAATCTTTTTTATAAGAATCTCTTTTTTCTCTTGGTTTAGAATCTTTGTCAGAATCTTTTTTGTATGACTCTCTTTTTGAGGAGTCTTTGTCAGAATCTTTTTTATAAGAATCTCTTTTTTCTCTTGGTTTAGAATCTTTGTCAGAATCTTTTTTATAAGAATCTCTTTTTTCTCTTGGTTTAGAATCTTTGTCAGAATCTTTTTTGTTAGATTCTGTTTTTTTTACACTATTTTCAGACATATTTTCTCTAAAATAAAAAAATTATAAAATGATTTTCTCTTGATATTCACCAAAAACATCTCTCATTACATTTGAAATCTCTCCAAGTGTTGCGTATGCCTCAACAGCATCTATAAGTTTTGGCATTAAATTCTCTGTTCCAATGGCAGCCTCTTTTAAAGCTTTTAAAGTTGCTTCAACTTTTTTTAAATCTCTTCTTTGTTTTAAAGAGTTTACTCTATTAATTTGTGAATCACGAACAGAGTCATCAATTCGTAAAAGCTGACTACATCTTTTACCCTCTTCTGATTGAAATTTATTAACTCCAACAATAATCTCTTCACCTCTATCCACTGCTTGTTGAAAAGAGTAGGATGAATCTTGAATCTCTTTTTGAGGATATCCCTCATTGATTGCATTTATCATTCCACCCATCTGATCAATTTTATTAATATACTCCCAAGCATCAGACTCTAATTTATCTGTTAATGATTCAATATAGTATGAACCACCAAGTGGATCAACAACATCACCAACTCCAGATTCATAAGCAATAATCTGTTGTGTTCTAAGGGCAATTTGAACAGACTCCTCTGTTGGAAGAGCTAGAGCCTCATCTCTTGAGTTTGTGTGAAGAGATTGTGTTCCACCTAAAACTGCAGCTAATGCTTGAAGAGTCACTCTCACAATATTATTATCAACCTGTTGTGCTGTTAATGTTGAACCTGCTGTTTGTGTATGAACTCTAAACATCATTGAGGACTCTTTTTTAGCACCAAAACGCTCTTTCATAATTTTTGCCCACATTCTTCTTGCCGCTCTAAATTTTGCAATCTCTTCAAAAAAATTATTATGAGCATTAAAAAAGAATGATAATCTTTGTGCAAAAGAGTCAACATCAAGACCACAATCAACTGCTGCTTTAACATAGGCAATACCATCTGCAAGTGTGAATGCAAGCTCTTGAGTTGCTGTTGAACCAGCCTCACGAATATGATATCCACTAATTGATATTGTATTCCACTTAGGAACATCTTTTGAACAAAACTCAAAAATATCTGTTATAATTCTCAAAGATGGCTCAACTGGATAGATATATGTTCCACGAGCCATATACTCTTTTAAAATATCATTCTGAATTGTTCCTGATATTTTATCAAGAGATACCCCCTGTTTTTTTGCAACAGCAATATACATTGCCAAAAGAACTGATGCAGTTGCATTTATTGTCATTGAGGTTGATACTTTATCAAGAGGAATTCCATCAAAAAGAGTCTCCATATCCTCAAGAGTGTCAATTGCAACTCCAACTTTACCAACCTCTCCAATGCTATAATCGGAATTAGAGTCATAACCCATTTGAGTTGGAAGATCAAATGCAACAGAGAGACCCGTTGTTCCATTCTCTAAAAGATATTTATATCTTTTATTACTCTCTTGAGCAGAGGAAAAACCAGCATATTGTCTCATTGTCCAAAAACGAGAACGAAACATTGTTGGTTGAATTCCTCTTGTAAATGGATAGATTCCTGGTGCTGAAAGTTTTTGAGCATCATTTTCAGATTCAGCATAATAAAAAGATTCCAATTCTGTTTTTGAGCTATTAAAAAAATTTTGTTTTCTTTCTGGAAACTTACTTGTAGCCTTCTCAATAATTGCCTTATACTTCTCTAGTATTGAGTTAAATAGAGCCATTTTCAAACTCCCATAATGTTTCTAAGTTCTCTTTTAATGAGACTATTTTTAATTTAATAAATCTCTCCGTTTTTTTAGGACAGACAAATTTAACTCTATAAAAATCGGAAAAATGATTTTTATTAAAAAATATCTCTACCATTTTTACTTTATCTTGAATCTCTTCTATTTTTTCAACACTACACTCTCCAGTCTCATTTTCAACCAAAACAGTCCAAAAAGAGTTTTTATGATCTAAATATTTTGTTTTTGTATCTGGAGAGAAAAATGAGAGTAATATCAAATCCTCATTAATCTTCTCATCAAACTCAAATATAGTTGAGTTAAATTTTTTATCTTTCTTGTATTTATTAAATGAGTCTCTAAGCTTACTATTATATAAAACTGCCTCTAAAGTATAGGATTTTTCAAAAAAATCTACAAAAATATCTTGACTTCTCTTATAGTGTTCTTTCAAATTATCAAAACTCATTGTTTCATGTGCATTTTTTTTAACTATTATGGAGTTTTGGCAACCAATTAAGAGAGTAAAGATAAAGAGTACAAAAATTAGATATTTTATCATCTCTTTCTATAATCCTTTCGAAAAAGGGTATTTATTCGCTTTTCTGTTCTGGATTGGACTCTTTTTTTTTATCATCCAACTCCCCCTCTTGTGAGTATTTTCCAATAGTCTCTTTTATTGCTCTATTTATTTTATCTGCTTCTGATTGCTCTATTTTAGAGTTTATAGCAGGAGAAGATGTTTTTGAACTATTTTGATGAGTTGTTGATGAGTTATTTGTTGAACTGCTAAATGATGTTGATGTTTTTACAGTATCTGTTTTTGTTAGAGGTTCCACTTTTTTCTCAATAGGTTTGCTTGGAAAAGTAGTTTTTTTATCTGGAATTGTTGTTTTTGAAGGAGTTGTAGGTGTAGTTGGAGTTGTTACTGGTTTTCTTCCATAAGTTGTAGATGTTGTAGGAATTATAGATGTTGTAGTTGGAGTTTTTGTTGTAGTTGTTGGAAATTTAGATTTAGGTTGTTCTATTTTTTTAGTTTCACCATCAAATTTATCATAAACACTCATATTTATGCTTCCTCTAAATTTTGCACCATCTCTAATAACAATTCTTGGGGCATAGAGGTCACCAACAACAATACCAATTTCTGTTATCTCGATACTATCTGCAGCTTCAAGATTTCCAACCAAAATACCACTAACAACAGCATTTTTAACACTAACATCTGCCTTTACAATACCAGATTCTTCTAAGTATAGAGTGTTTGAAAGAGATATATTTCCCTCAATACGTCCCTGAACACTTAAATCCTCATTTCCTTCTATATTACCTTTTATGAAAATAGATGGACCAATTACAGTAATATTGTTCATTTATTTTGCTCCTGTTAATCAACATCCATATCGATTTGCCCTTTAAAAACAGCACCATCAGCAATAAAAATTCTTGGAGATTTTATATCACCAACCATCTGACCAGCCTCTTGAATTTCAACTTTTTCATGGGCATGGATGTTTCCAGTAACAGAACCATTGATTGTTATTTTATTAACAATCATATCAGCCTCAACTTTACCCTCTTTATCCACAAGAAGAGTATTATTAAGCTCAATTTTCCCTTTTACTGTACCCAAAATAGTAAGAGACTCATCACCAACTATCTCACCATCAATAACAAGTGTGTGTCCAATAATTGTATTACTCATATATACTCCATTAGTTATAAATCTCAAAAAAAACAGATTCTTTCTTTATTAAAAAAAAATAATCATAAAAAAACAGATTCTTTCTTTATTAAAAAAAATAATCATAAAAAAAACAAACTTTTTCTTTATAAAAAAAAATAATCATAAAAAACAGATTTTAACAGAAATTTATAAATTTTTATAAATTAAATTCCTTCAGGAAGTTCAAAATCCATCTCAATTCTACCATTAAAACGGGCACCCTCTTCAATAATAACTCTTGGTGCATAGAGTTCACCCTCTATATTAGCTGTTTGTGTTATATGTGCAACAGTACTACATTGGATTTTACCTGTTATTTTACCATTTGCAGTTAACTCTTCAACCTCAATATTTGCATTAATTTCAGCAGACTCCTCAACTCTTAGATGATTTCCAAGATATATCTCACCTGTTACTTTCCCCTCTACAGTTAGGGCCTCTTCACCAGAAAGACTACCTTTAATTTCAATCCCTTTCCCTATAAATCCTGTTGGGGTATTATTTTGTGAAGACAATATTTTCATGTTTAATCCAATAAAAATAAATGTAATACACTTATACAATATGTATTAATAAAAAGCAAGAATTTATCTGTTTTTTCTTTTTTTTATAAAAAATTTAAATCAATTACTCTATTTTAATCAATTTTTTTAATTAAAGTTATTTCACTTGCTTTTTATATATAACTCTGTTAAAAATGCTTTTATTTTTTTCGTTTTTTGTTGGAGTAATATGAGTTCAGAAACAGTTAAAAACAGAGGTTGGATCGTTGCTATTGCTGGTCTTACTATCAATTTAGCCCTTGGAATTCTCTATACATGGAGTATATTTAAGGATAGAATTAGTCAATCAATAAAAGAGGGAGGAGAGGGAGCCTTCACTTGGAGTGAATCATCATTAAATGACCCATATGCAGTTTGTATATTAGTTTTTGCATTCTCTATGATTCTTGCTGGAAAACTTCAAGATAAAAAGGGACCAAGAGTGACAGCACTTATTGGTGGAATACTTGTTGGTATTGGCTTTATTATTTTATCTTTTACAACAAGTTACTCTTTGTGGATATTGGGTTTTGGAGTTTTAGCAGGTATGGGAATAGGTTTTGGTTATTCAGCAGCAACTCCTCCTGCATTAAAATGGTTTCCATCATCTAAAACAGGTCTTATTGCTGGTGTTGTTGTTTCTGGTTTTGGTGTTGCACCTGTTTATATTGCCCCTCTTGCAACCTATTTAGTTGATAGTTTTGGAATTCATAAAGCAATGTTAATTTTTGGAATTCTATTTATTGTTGTTATTTCTGGAGCTGCAATGTTTCTTGTTAATCCTCCAGCAGGATATATTCCTCAAGATAACTCCCCAAAATCATCCACTAAAAAAAATCTATCTGTTAAAGATTCAACTGCATCACAAATGATGAAAACTTCTCACTTTTATCTAATTTGGTTTATATTTTTTATTGGTTCTGGAGCCGGATTAATGGTAATTGGAAGTATCTCTGGTCTAGCAAAAAAAAGTATGGGGGATGCAGCATTTATAGCGGTTGCAATAATGGCAATTGGTAATGCTTCTGGTAGAATTATTGCAGGAATTCTATCTGATAAAATTGGTAAAGTTTGGACACTTTTAATTATTTTACTTTTTCAAGCAACATTAATGTTTGTCTCTATTCCTCTTGTTAATGGTGATGCTACTGCAATAGTTATTGTATTATTAGCAACATTTATTGGTTTTAACTATGGAACAAACCTATCTCTTTTTCCATCTTTTTCAAAAGCTATATGGGGAATGAAAAATTTTGGTATAAACTATGGAATATTAATGACTGCTTGGGGTTTAGGTGGATTTATTTTTAGTAGAATATCACAAACTCTCTTTGCAAAAACAGGAAATCACAACATATCTTTTATTATTGCTGGTTCATCTCTTCTTTTATGTGCAGTTTTAATATTTATTCTTAATAAAATGTTAAATAAAGAGAGTACAAAAACAGTAATATTATAGTATCTTAATTTTCTACAAACATAAAAAATATTATAAATAGATATAAAAAAAACAGATGAAAAAAATATGAAGCATATTAATCTTGAAATATTAAAGGTTTTATGGTTTTAGTATATTTTTTATTATTTATTAGAAGCTTTCCAAATACCAATTTAAATATTGATTTCTACAATAAAAATCAAATTGTTTTTTATTTTTATGAATAATAAAAACATAATTTGTAGAATTAGTTTTTTTAGATAGTTTAAGTAAGATAAAATTTTAAATATAATTTAAATGTTAAATTATATTACTAAAATAACATTATTAAATTTTTTTATTGTGATGAATAATTAAAATTATGAAGGTGAAATAAATATAAAATTATTTAGAGTAATTAATTCTACTCTTCATTTTTTAATTTTCTGAACTCTACTGATTTGAATTTATAGTCAATATCATCAAAAGTTAAACCATCAAACTCTTTAGGATCAAAAGCTCTAAATCCCTCTTTATTTGGAGATTCATCAACTTCACGAGGTGTAAAATTTGCTCTAATTTTTTGCCAGTAGTTTGGATGAAGCATCATACCTGTGTTAAGGTATTGGCGATTTGTACTATAAATGACTCCTGTATCTCTCTTTCCTGGCATTTTAGGTGTGTTTGTTGAGTCACAAACTCCACGATGAGCATTACAGAATGTTGCAGTTTGATATTTTCCAAAAACTGCATAACGATAATCAAATCCACCAGCCCCTTTTGCAGAACCACCTTGTGCTGAGAAATATTTAAAACCAACAATAATTGTTCCATCTGTTGGATAAACATCATGCTCAATTCCATTTAAATCAAGAAATGAAAGGAATATAACTGCATGACCTGTTTTAGTTCTATTTAGATTCAACATACTTCCAGGTGTTAAATTTTCGAAAGGAAAAGCCTCTCCCATTCCAAAGTTTACAAGAGCATCTGCAGTTCCCCAAGAACCAAGTGTGTGATTAACCCAAATATGAGCTTTTATATCATTATTCCCAAGACGTTCCCAGCTTCTTTTTGGTAAGAAATCAAAAACTGTTGCATCACCTGTTTCATCTTTATAAATATTTATAGCAGTTAAAATAACCTCTAAAGCAGCTGCAACACACATTGTTTTTTGATTAACTCCTGTTTGTGAAATTGTACCATATGAACCATAACTGATATCATGTGTTAAAACAGAGTTAATATCATATCCTAAAAGACCATAGTTAGCATTTAGATATGTTACTGCTTTTAAAATGTAGTTATTAAAATAGTGCCCATCTGTTGCTACCATAGGTCTCATTGTAACTGTTAATGAGTAAGGTCCTTTCATTTCACCAGAATCTGTTACAAAGGTATCCATAACTAAATAGTATGTTCCTGGTTGTAATATAGATGTTATTGTATGATCCCCTCTTGTTATTAAACCTAGATTTCTTGAATCAAGAGATGTTATAAGATGAAGGTCAATATCTGTTCCAGATGGTTCAGGATCCACAATTTTAGCTGTAAAGCGTACTGGTTCTGTTAGTTTGAATACATATAAATACTCTGGTCCAGCCTCATTTAACTCATTTGGAGGATATTTATCAAAACATTTTCTTGTTGAGTTTCTTGTGTCTTTTGAGTCTGTAAAGTTAAATGGAAGTGCAATTGATCCATTTGGAGTTCCAGATAAGTCTGTTGCACTTGCTCTATCACAAGAGAAATTTGTTGGTTGAATTGAAACTGTTAAATCATATTTACCTTTTTGTTCAACTCCACTTGATACAAAAGTATCCATTGAAATATAGTATGTTCCTGGTTCAATATTAGCTTCAACTCGATAGTGTCCTCTTTCAATTAAGCCTGGATTACTTCTATCAAGAGATTTAATTAAGTGAAGATCAATATCTGTATTAGCTGGTTCAGGACTTTTTATCCAAGCAGTAATTTTAGCTGGTTCAGTTATTGTAAAAACATATAGATACTCTGGACCACCCTCATTTAACTCATTTGGTGGATAGTTATCAAAGCATTTTAATGTTGCATTTTTTGTGTCTTTTGTATCAGTAAAGTTGAATGGCAATGAAAGTGTTCCATTTGTTCTTCCTGATAAATCAATAGCATTAGATTTTGAGCAAGATAAACCAACTCCAGTA
>DYRY01000132.1 GCA_020718465.1 Anaeromyxobacter dehalogenans
TCAATATGAATAGAGGAGTTTAATATGTTCAGAGGTTATGCAAGATATCTAATATTTAATATATAACGCTATAAAAATAAATCAGTTTAATATAAAAGTATTTGAAATAGTTTGAATTAATAAAAAAATTGTGGAAAAATAGTAAGTTTTATTATAGAATAATAAGCTAGTGACCATTTATTATTTAGGAGGTAGCATTGTTTTGGCATTTATTCTCAATATTAGGCAAAGGGGGACCTTTAAATCCAGATGAGTTAACTGCAATTCATGAAAACACACAAAGAGTTATCTATTGGAATGTTGGAAAAGATGTCTCTTATGTTCTGTATCCTTTAGCTCTTATCTCTTTTGTGATATTTGTTTTTGGAATTTATAAACGAAGAAAAATGTGGCTTCAGGGAAAAACTCCTGAAAACAGAAAAAATAGTGTTTTAAAAAGATTTTTAGAGAGTTTAAAGGATATATTTCTTCATAAAAAAATATTAAAACATCCTGCAGGATTTATGCATCTCCTTATTTTTTGGGGATTTGCAATAATGATTGTGGGAACAATTCTTGTTGGAATAGAGGCTGATACACCTTTTGTTTTTCTACGTGGAATATTTTATAAAATATTCTCATTTACATTAGATCTTTTTGCTATTTTTTTATTAATTGGTATATCTATAGCTTTTTATAGAAGAGTGATTAAAAAAGTCTCTTATATTGAAACCGATTGGAACGATAAGTATGCTCTTGGCTTTCTTTTTTTATCTGTTTTTTTGGGTTATGGATTAGAGGCTTTAAGAATTGCAATTGTAACAGTACCATTTGAAAAAGTCTCATTTATTGGTTGGTATAGTGCTATTGTTTTGAAAAAAATTGGTTTCTCTGTTGATTTTATGGCATTAACTCATAAAATTTTTTGGTGGATTCATATGGTAACAACAATGCTATTTATTGCAATACTACCATTTACTAAATTCTTACATATTATCACAGGTCCAATAAATATATTTTTTAAAAGGGATTACCCTTATGGAAAATTAAAAAAAATAGATTTTGAAACAGTTGATGAGAGTAGTCGTTTTGGTATATCTGAAATTCAGGATTTTAGTTGGAAAGATCTACTTGATAGTGATGCTTGTATTAAATGTGGAAGATGTACAGAGTTATGTCCTGCACATAACACTCAAAAACCTCTAAATCCTAAAAAGTTAATACAAGATATTAAATCTCATATGAGTGACTCATATAATAAAAAAAATAGTGAAATCTCTTTAATTGAAAAAAGAGTAACAGAGGATGTTTTGTGGTCCTGCACAACTTGTGGAGCCTGTATGGTTGCTTGTCCAATGGAGATTGAACATGTTGATAAAATTGTTAATATGAGAAGAAATTTAGTTATGGGAGAGGGAAAAGTTGATCCAAACACAGCAGCTGCATTGAAAAAAATGGATAAAAGTGGAAATCCATGGGGACTTCCAACAAAAGAGCGTGTTGATTGGCTTGGTTCTCTTGATATTCCTCGTTTAGACAAAGATAAAGATGTGGAGTTTGATATTCTGTTTTGGGTTGGTTCAATGGGCTCTTATGATAAAAGAAGCCAAAAGATAGCTCGTGCATTTGTTGATATATTAAAAAAGGCAGGTGTTAAATTTGCAATTTTGGGAAATTTAGAGAGGGCAACAGGAGATTCAGCAAGACGAATTGGGGCAGAGGATGTTTTTCAAAAACTTGTTGAACATAATATCAAACAACTTGATAAATTTGGAATGAATAAAAAAGATGGTTCAATAAAAAAAATTGTAACAATCTCACCACACACATTTAATACAATGAAAAATGAGTATCCCGATTTTGGTGGTGAATATAATATAGAGCATCACTCAACATTTTTAAATGGGCTTTTAAAAAGTGGAAAACTTGTAATCAAGGAAAAAATTGATAAAAAATTAACTTTTCATGACTCCTGCTATTTAGGAAGATACTCAAAAATTTATGAAGAACCACGAGAGATTCTTAACTCAATTTTAAAGAATAGTGTTATTGAGATGGAACATAATCATGATCGCTCTTTTTGTTGTGGAGCTGGTGGTGGTAGAATGTGGATGGAGGAACCACTAGGAACAAGAATTAACATTAAACGTGCTGAAGAGGCAATTGCAACAGAAGCCTCCACTATTGCAACCTCTTGTCCATTCTGCCTTACAATGATAACAGATGGTTTAAAAGCAAAAGATAAAGAGGAGGATATCAAAGTTTTAGATATTGCTGAACTACTAAATCAGGTTTGTTAAAAAATTCTGCAAAATAAAAAAATATTACAATCTAAGATATATAAAAAGTTGTCATTAATATATAAAATATTATATCATAACGTTTTAGATTGGATATATAAGATTAATATAAATCTTATATATCCAATTTAAATATCTATTTAAAAAATAAAAATCAAATTGCTTTTTATTTTTTTTAAATGAACAGTGGGTTTTAACCAACTGAAGTTAATAGATATTTTTTATGAACAAAAAAAATATAATTTGTTTAAATTGGTTTTAAAAATGGTAGAAAATTTAGTAGTTAAAAGTTTTTAGGATTTTACTTAATGAAAGAGTTTATTAAAATTTCACAAATTTTACTTTTAAAAAAAATTATAAAACAGCCTACTCTTTATCTTTACAAAGAGAGTAATTCTCTTTTAAAAGAGAATCTTTTAGCTTTAAGTGAGGGCGTTGAGTATAGTTCTGTTGAGGATTTCTTTCCATCATATAAAAGATATAAAACAGTTATTCTTGAGTTAATTCCTAAAAACTTTGATTTACAATCAGTTTTAGATGATGATGGTTTTGTTGCTATCTTTTCTGAAAATAGTAATCCAATTGAGAATGAGCTTCAAAGAGTTTTTAGATATACAGAATCTATGGAGATTTTTTCAGAGTTTCAATACTCTGTGAATAACTCAATTGGTGAGATTTTACTACAAAAAGAGGGAAATTTAGTTAAAAACTTTATTACAGTTGCTTCAAATAGAGATATTCCTAAAATAGATTACAGGCTTAAAATGCCACTCAATGAGATTGAGTCAATTTTATCAAGAATTTATATCTCCTACCAAAAACATAAAGAGTTACTAGCTAACTACAATAAGGCTAAAGAGGAGCTTCAAAATATTGATAGAGTTATCCCATTTTTTAAAAGTAAACAGAAAATCTTAAAAGAGGATTTAACTAAATTAAAAAACTATAATATTGAGTTAAAAACCATTTTTATAAACAGTTTTCAAGTTACAAAAACAGTATTTGCAACAAAAGAGATAACATTTAAAATTGAATCTATTATTGATTCTATAAAATCATCTATTTTTGAGATTGAGCTTGATATAAAATCGGGATATTCACATTTTGATACAATAAAAAGATACTCATCGATTCCACTTTTTTTAAAAGATAATAGTTTTGAAAAAGAGATAAAAATTTTAGAGGAGGATAATCGTTCACTAATAAAACAGAATAATCTATATGTGTCTGAAAATAGTTATCTAAAATTTGATATTGAAGATTTGATAAATGAGAGAGATGAGGTATATAAAACTCTTGAGGAGATGGAGCAGACTCTTCAACAGCAGGAGAGTGAATTAAGTGAAAAAACATCAACAATAGAGTCTCTTAATGAGAATCTTCAGAAAATAACACAAAAAAATGGTGAGTTGTCTGATAGAACCATTGAGTTAATTGATGATAATCAATTAAAAGATTCAAAAATAGAGTCTTTAGGTGATAATCTAAAAAAATCTCAATTAAAAATAGACTCTTTAAATAGTAAAATTATAGAAAAAGATCAAACTATTATAGAATTAAAAGAGAGTGTAGATAAAAAAGGGAAATTAATTAATAGTTTATCTGATAAACTGGCTAAAAATGAGGAGTTAATTGAGGAGTTAAGCCATAAAATTGAAAACAAAGAGGAGAAACTATCAACTTTAATGGGAGAATCAAATCGACAAAAATTTGAAATTGTTGAGTTAAATGATGAAATTGAGGAACAAGACTCTAAAATTATTGATTTAACAAAAGAGATTGATAGTAAAGAGTCTCAAATTAATATTTTAATTGAGAAAAATAGTAAAAGTTTACAAGAAATAAACTCACTCTATGAGGAAAATAAAAAACTTTTTGAAAATTCACAAAAGCTAAATCAGGAAAAATTAGAGTTAACTAATCAATATCAAAAAATATTACAAGAGAGAGATGAATTTATTAGAAAAAATAAGATATTAATTGCAGAGAAAAACTCTCTTGTTGAAAAAAATCAGAGACATATTGAACAAAATAGAGTTTTAAGTAGTGAAACTAAAAATTTAGCAGAGAAAAACAGAAATCTTGAATCAGAAACTAAAAATTCAACAGAAAAAAATAGTGAGCTATCAAATAGTTTTCAAATCCTCACTCAAAAAAATAGTGAACTTGATAGTAAAAATAGCGAAATAATCGAAAGATATAAAAAATTAGAACAAAACAGCAAGGATAAATCAGAACTTATTGATCAACGTGACCAAATTATCCAAAAACTTAAAAATCAAATTATTAAACTAAAAGAGGATGAAGAGGAACAAGAGAAGATTAACTCAACTCAATCTCAAGAGAGTGCTTTAATGAAATCTAAAATTAATGAGCTTGAGTTATCTAATAGTGAATTGACAAAAGAGATTACAGAGATTAAATCAGAACAGGACCAAAACTATTTTAAAATGCTAAGTGAAACTCTTGAAACTGAAATAGAGACTCTAAAAAAAAGAAATAAACAGCTATCAACACTTTATAAAGAGTCAACAGATGAGCAAAGACGCTATGAAATGAAAATTGAAGAGTTAATTGGTTATAATGAAAGAATGAAAGCGGAGTTAAATCGCTTGAAATCTAAATATAGTTAGTTTTTTACTATATTAAAAATTATAACTCTGATTTATTAATTAAGATTTTATTTAAAAAAATAAAAAGCTATCAATAAAGTTAGTATTTTATTAAAAAAATCAGTAAAACAAAGATATCTATAGGATTTTTATGAATATATTATATATTTTTTTTATACTTTTACTTAACAATTCTCTAAAATTTGAGGATTTTATTCAAAAAATTAAACAAAAAAACTTAACACTAAAAGGGGTTAAAATTGATAAAGAGATTTTAGGTGTTGATTTACAAAAAAATAAAGCCTCCTATTTTCCAAAAGCTGATTTTCAGTTCTCTTATCAAAATAGCACAACACAAGAGGGGTTTTCCGATAGCAAAAACCCTTTTTGGAAAAAATCACTCTCAATATCTTTACCAATTTTTCTTGGTGGTTCCAGAGTTATTGAGGAGAGATTATTTAAAGTTGGTTTAAAACAGAGTGATTTAAAATATATATTAACAAAAGAGAGGATTTTGGGGGAGGTTATAAAAATATTTAGTAATATCTATATTCAAATAAATAAAATAGAACAACTAAAAAATTGGATTGAGGTTGCAAAAAATAACTATAACTTTATAAAAGAGCTTTTTAATGTTGAAAGAGCAACAAAATTAGAGCTTGATACATTTCAACTAGCCCTTGAAGAGAGAGAGTTATCCCTAATCCAATCTCAATTTGAACTTAATAAAGAGTGGGATAATCTTTTTTCCTATATATCTGAAAATTCTAATCAATTTAATACAATTATTTTTCCTAAAGATATTGAAAATATATTAGCAGATATAAAAAATAATGAATTTTATAATCAACTATACTCAAAGTGGCTAAAAAATAGCACAATTTTAAAACAGTATCGAGGGATAATTAACTATAGTGAGATATCAGAGAATCTAAACTATACACAGTTTTTACCAAAACTATCATTATACTATAATTATGATTCTGGAGCTTTTGAAAACCCTTTTACAGAGAGATTCTCAAAACAGTCACATCTTTTTGGAGTTTCATTAAATTTTAATATTTTTAATGGTTTTCAAGATACATTAAATTTAAAAAAGTCAAAACTTCAAACAGCAAAGCAGAAAATAGAGTATTTAGATATTAAAAACAGTTATGAAACAACACTTAAACAGATGTTTATAACTTTAAAATTCCTATCAAGACAGCTTGATATATATAGAAAAACAGTTGAGTTATCTCAAGAGAGGGTAGAACAATCAAATACTCTATATAAAGAGGGAAAAATAACATATTTGGAACTTTTAGAAAACGAAAGTGGTTTTATAATGAATAAACTTAAGTTTTTGGAAGTGGAAGGTGCACTTTATAATACATACTTTCAACTTATGGTATTTATTGGTGAGATTTAAAATATTTTATTAATTTTTTATAACTAATTGAATTTTAAGATAAAAAAAAAGCAGACAACTGTCTGCTTAAACGGAGGGAGAGGGATTCGAACCCTCGGATGTGTTACCATCACACGATTAGCAATCGTGCGCCTTAAGCCTCTCGGCCATCCCCCCAAGGGAAATACAGAGGAAGAGGGATTCGAACCCACGGTACCTTTCGATACAACGGTTTTCAAGACCGCCGCCTTAAACCGCTCGGCCATTCCTCCATAGGATTTCTTTATATAATAAATTTAATCATTTGTCAATATTTTTTTTGACACTTTTTAAACAAAATGTTAGAATCTATCTATTGACTCTTTTGGGAGGTTTTATGAGAGGATTTTTAGTTATTTTTTTTATATCTTTAATATTTTTCTCTTGTGAAAAAAAGCTCTACACTCCTAAAATATCTCCAAAATCAGCAGAGGAGTTATTAAGAGAACAAAACTCTGATATTAACAAAAATTTTGCTGAAAATATCACTCAAGATAACTCCAATATAAATGATAACTATCAAAATGATGTCAAAATGGCAAATTCACAAAATAATCAAACTCTTTTAGATGATGCCAATCATGCAAAAATGGAAAAAGATTATAAAAAAGCTTTAAAGCTTTTTTTAGAAGTTTTAGATAAAGAGCCAAATAATATCACAATTCTTGAAAATATTGCAGACATATATGTTGCCTTAAAAAACTATAATGGGGCAATTGAGTATGCTGAAAAAATATTAAAAATTGAGTCATCCAATAAATTTGCCCTTATTTTATTAGCAAATAGTTACCTTGAAAGAAATAGTCTCTCTATGGCAATGGAGTATTACAAAAAATTAGAGGAGATTTCGCCCTCTTTTACTGTGTTTTATAATATTGGAGTTATCTTTGAGAGACAATTTAAATATTTAGACTCTTTAAATTACTATGAAAAAGCTGCTAAAATAACTCCAAGTGCAGATATATACTACTCTTTAGCAGTTATAAGTGAAAAATTAAATAGAGAGGAGCAAACAATAGATTATCTTAAAAAATCTTTGAGATATAACAAACACTCTCTTCTTGCAAGAAGATTTTTAGTTGAAACACTTTTAAAAACTGGAAAAAATGATGAGGCAGCACAAAATATTGAATATCTACTCAAAGAGAAAAAAATATCTGACTATCAAGTTGCAGCTTCTATTTATAAGTCACAAAGTAATATTCAAAAAGCAATAGAGATTTATGAAGCTGGAAAACTATTAAATGGTGTTACAGATGATTATATTTATAAACTTGGTGTTTGTTACCAAGAGGATAAAAATATATCTAAACTTGAATCTTTAATTAATGAATCAAAATCAATGACTCTTAAAAGAAAATTAAAAGTTCTTTTAGATAAAATTAAAAAATAGTTTATCTATTTTTTACTCAATTATTGCTTTTAGTT
>DYRY01000018.1 GCA_020718465.1 Anaeromyxobacter dehalogenans
TATTTACTCAATAAAAATCTTTTATAATATTTCCTCTGTTTATATATAAAAAATACAATAATTATGAAAACAACAAAGTAAAATTAATCTATTGAAATATAGATTGAAATCATAACATCTTGTGGATTTATGCTACTATTTTTCCACTTTTTAAAAATCTGATAATTTATGTCAAAAAGAAACTTTGAAATTCCCCCAACTTACTAAAAATCCCAAAGAGGCTATAAAAACAGAGAAAAGCCCTTTTTTTGTTTGAGATAGTTCACTATCCAAATAGTTTGAGCTATATATGTTAATTAATCCACCACCAAAAGAGATAAAAAAATCAATATCAATGTTATCATCTTTCCAAGGTGCAATATTATTACCAATAATTGTTGTATCTACAGATGTCAAAAACCAATTTTTATACCATAAATAACCTAATGATAGATTCGCATAGTCAATTTTTGCAGATTTTTATCAAAAAAATATCTTTGTTTTGATTTTTAAATTTTAACATTATAACAAGATTTGAGAGTTTTTCAATTTTTCTTTTGATTTTTTATTGAAAATTCCGAATAATAAGTAGTGTTATTGGGATTTTTTGTGCATAAAAATAGAAAACTTATTAAAACACTATCAAAAGATGTAACATTAATAACTTTCATTTCACTTTTTTGTATTGGTGGAGCCTCTTTACTCTATCAATATCAAATTTATACTAATAATGTTAAGTTGTTAAAAATAGAAAATATTGAACAAAAGAAAAAATTTTTAAAAGATGAGGTTTTTCAAAAAGCAACAACAATTGAGACTCAAATAGAGCAAATAATAAGCTCTAAAAATAGTGAATTGAAAAAAGAGTTAATACAACTTCATCTTCTTTTAAACAATATTTATGAACATGATATTAAAACATCAGCAACAAATGAGCATGTTAGAGAGCATTTAACCCTTTTTTTTACTAATAACTCTTTTTGGAAACCAAATCTATTTTATTATGTAATTGATAACTCAATTGAAAATAGTGTTATTTATCATAAAAATTGTGAAGATACTATTTGTAATGATGTAGGTTTAATTGAATCTATAAAAGAGAAAATAGAGAACCTTCCTCTAAAAAAAGGGGAGGCAACTATTCTAAATATAAAAACAGAAAAAAATAGTGATTTTAATAAAGAAAAAAGTGGTTTTGAATTAAGAGATAAAAAAGATTTTTTAGAAAATCAACCTCAAAATAAAAGTGAAAACAGTAGTAATATAACACTTGCTGTTATAGATTTTACCCCTTTTAAATGGATTTTAGTTGCAGGTTTTTATAATGAGATTGTTGATAGAGATATTGTTAAAAAAACAGCAGAAAATGTTAAAAATACCCCATTTTTTAATGATGACTACTTCTATCTTATAAAAACAGATGGAACAATTTTAACAAATGCAGGTGATTCAACTACAATTGGTAAAAATTTAAAAAACTATAAAGACTCAAATAAAATAAATATATTCAAAGAGACTCTTAAAGCAATAGAAATTGATAAAGGTGGTTTTATTGAGTATTTATGGAAAAAACCAAATCAAAAAAAGGAGTATCCTAAAATCACTTTTGTAAAAAAAATTAAAAATAGAGAGTTAGTTTTAGGAAAGGGGATATATGTTGATGATTTAGAACAACTAATAGCAGAGAAAAAAGAGCTTTTAAAAAATAATATCACACAATTTATAATTATTCTTACTTTTATATCTTTTATTGTCTCTATTTTTGCACTATTTATAATAAGTTTATTGTCAAAAAAATTTATTAAAAATTTTGATGCTTTTATAGATTTTTTTGAAAAATCTTCACTTAAATCAAAAGAGATTAATCCAGAGAATCTATTTTTTGATGAATTTAAAGTTTTAGCAAACTCTGCCAATTTTATGATTAAACAACAAAAAGAGAATGAGATGCTTTTTAAACTTTTTGTTGAACAATCAAAAGATGGAGTTATGATTATAGATGAAAAAGGGGTTATTATTGAGTGTAATCAGATTATTTTAGATGTTATGGATTTTGAAAGAGACAATATTTTATTTAAAGAGATTTGGGAGATTCAATCAGAAAGAGTTCCTTTAATTCAAAAAACACCACACCTAGCAAATCAAATAAAAATGATATTAGAGGATTTTTTTAAAAATATACAAAATGAGATAACTGAACATCCAATTGAACAGAGACTTCAAAGAAGAGATGGTTCAATAAGAGTTATTCAGTCTGTTGTTTTTCCAATAAAAATGGGAGACAGAACTCTTATTGGTTCTATTATACGTGATATAACAGACCAAAAACAGGTTGAAAAAGACCTTATTGCAGAGAAAGAGAGATTAGCTGTAACTCTTAAAAGCATAAAAGATGGGGTTATTGTAACAAATACAGAGTATTTGGTTGTTTCAATGAATCCGTCAGCAGAGAGACTTACAGGTTGGAAACAAATTGAGTCTGTTGGTAAAAATTTAAATCAAATTTTCAGAATATTTTTTCAAGAGAGTGATAATCAGATATCAGAAACTATTTTAGTTGATAAAAATGGTGGAAGGAAAATAATAACTGATAGTTTTGCTCCAATATATGATAATAGAGGAAAAATATTAGGAACAATTCTTGTTTTTCAAGATATAACAGAGAGACATAAAATAAATTTTGAACGACAAAAAATGCAAAAGTTGGAGTCTATTGGAATTCTTGCTGGGAAAATAGCTCATGATTTTAATAATTTATTAACTGGGATTTTAGGTTATATAAATTTAGCAAAAGTCTCAAATAGTGAAGAGGATATAACTCAAAATCTTCAAAAAGCAGAGGAGACAACATTATCTGCTCAAAAAATATCAAATCAGTTTTTAACATTCTCTCGTGGTGGTGAACCAGTTAAAAAAGGATGCAATTTTTTTACAATTGTGAATGATGCATTAAATTCAACAGAGTTTGAAGGAATTGAACTTTTTTTTATCTCAAATATAAAGGAGATACCAATATTGGGAGATGAGCATCAAATATTACAGATGTTAAAAGAGTTGTTTTTTAATGCTAAAGAGTCTATGCCAAATGGTGGAAAACTAACAATATCAATTGCTAGAGTTGTTGCTCCAATAGATATAACTATTAATGAGGATAGTGGTGATAATTATGCTCTTTTATCTATAAAAGATAGTGGAAATGGGATGAGTGAGAGTGTTAAAAAAAGGGTATTTGAACCCTATTTTACCACTAAAGATAAAAAAAATGGTTTAGGTTTAACAATTGTGGAGTCTATATTAATACAACATAATGGAAAAATAGAGATTCATAGTAAGGAGGGAGCAGGAACATTAGTTCAACTCTTTATCCCATTAAATATAAAAAACTCCAAAAATAGTGAGGAGAATGATGATGATTTTAATAATAGGGTTAATAAAAACGAATTTAATCAAAATTTTACAAATAAAAATAGTATAAACAGAAGTTCTGAAAATAGTGATTTTATAAATATAAACAAAGATAATAATGGCTCTTTAGACATAAAAAAAGAGAGTAATAAAATTTTAATTATGGATGATGAGGAAATGATACTAAAATTATCATCAAAAATGTTAAAACATCTTGGATATGAGGCTGATTGCGTTAGAAATGGTGAAGAGGCAATTGAGTTTTATAAAAAATCTTTAGAAGAGAACAGAGTATATTTGGGAGTTATTCTTGATTTAACAATAGTTGATGGATTGGGTGGATTAAAAACAGTTGAGGAGCTTTTAAAATTAAATCCAAAACTAAAAGCAATAGTTTCAAGTGGATACTCCAATGATTCAGCAAATGCACACCATAAAGAGATTGGATTTTCTGGATATCTTCCAAAACCATATAAAATAAATCAGCTTTCAGAAGTTATCGAATCTATTCTTAAGTCAAAATTAGAATAAGAAATTTTTAAATGAGTCATAAATAAAAGCTATTAAGAAAAAAGATATTTTATAAAAGATATTTTATAACTGAAGATATAATTATGAGTTATTCATATTATTAGTTTTATTTAATAAATTATACTATTTCTTGACCTTTTTTTTAAAATATGATACCATTCCTCTTTAAATTTTGGAGACTCAATGAAAACCTCATTTCGCTCTTTTTATTGGAAAAGATGGCACTCTCTTGCAGGAATGATTCCAATTGGATTTTTCTTAATAACACATCTTTATACTCAATCTTTTGCAATGAGTGGAGCAGGGGCATATAATGTTAGATATGCAGAAACAATGAGGAATCCTTGGCTTTTACCAATTGAGATAGTTTTTCTATATATTCCACTTCTGTTTCATCTTATTTTAGGATTAGTTTTTATACTTAAATCTAAATATAATATCAAATATAACTATTTAGATAATTGGAGATTTATTCTTCAAAGAGTTTCAGGATTTGGTCTTGCCCTTTTTATTGGGGCTCACTTCACACTTACAAGAGGTCACTCTTGGTTTGCAAATGATGGCTGGACAAATGGAGTTCCACATGGTGGATGGTTTCATCATATGTCAACACACATGAAAGAGAATTTAACTTTTTCAGTTTATCTTTTAGGTGTTTTGGCTACTGCTGGTCATATTGGAAATGGTTTATGGACATTTTTTAATACAATGGGTTGGTCAAAAGGGGTAAAAGCTCAACAAACTCTAAAATTAGTAAGCATTCTATTTATTATTCTTGTTGTAGTTGCAGGAATGTTGCCACTTTACTATCTTCGAACTGCATAAATCAAAACTATTTGCATTTTATTTTAAAATCGTATATATTCAGCTATAATATATTGAAAGGAGCTAAATATGACTCTTTTTATTGCATCAGATCATGGTGGCTTTGAGCTAAAAGAGGAGATAAAATCATTTTTAAGTCAAAAAAATATTTTATTTGATGATTTAGGAACTCACACAACAGAGTCTGTTAACTATCCAGAGTTAGCTCAAAAAATCTCACAAAAAGTTCTTGAGAATCCATCTAAAAACAGAGGTATTCTTCTTTGTGGCTCTGGAATAGGTGTATCAATAGCTGCAAACAGACATAAAGGAATTCGTGCTGCACTTGTTGATTCTGTTACATTAGCACATTTATCAAGAGAGCATAATGATGCAAATATTCTCTGTATGGGGGGGCGAATTATTGGAAAAGAGGTGGCATTTGAAATTGTTACAACTTTTTTAAACACAGAGTTTCAAGGTGGAAGACATCAAACAAGAGTTGAACTAATAGAAGAGTATTAATGATTTGCCCATTTTGTAATCATCCAGAAACAAAAGTTATAACAACCCGAGAGGTTGTTAAATTCAATGAGGTTAAACGTAGAAGAGAGTGTGAAAAATGTCTTAAACGTTTTACTACATATGAGAGAGTTGAGAAAAATCTCCCTTTAATTGTTAAAAAAGATGGTCGAAGAGAGCAATTTTCAAGAGATAAAATTGTTGTATCTCTTCAAAAAGCATTTGGTAAAAAAAGAGCCTCATTTGATGATATTGATGAGATTTGTAAAAATATAGAGTCTACTCTTGAACAGATTGAGAAGATAGATATATCCACAAAAGAGATTGGAGAACTCATAATGGAGCAACTTAAAAAGTATGATAAAATAGCATACATTCGTTTTGCTTCAGAGTATCGTGCTTTTAAAGATTTAAAAGAATTTTTAAAAGAGATTGAACTACTACAAGAGTAGTTTGAAATAGATTTTATATTTAATAAAAAAATTAAAATAGGTTTTTATTTTATGTTAGAAAAAACATCAGAATATTTTATGAGAATAGCAATTGAGAATGCCTACAAAGCATATCACAACACAACCCCCAATCCAGCGGTTGGTTGTGTTATTGTTAAAAAGGGTGAAATTATATCTGAAGGCTATCATCATAAAGCAGGAATGCCACATGCAGAGATAGAGGCTCTAAAAAAGATAGATTTTAACGCAGAAAATTGTGATTTATATGTCACACTAGAACCCTGTAATCACTATGGAAAAACTCCACCATGTACAGAAGCTATTATAAAAAGTGGTGCAAAAAGAGTTTTTATCTCTATCACAGACCCAAATCCTATTGTTAATGGTTCTGGAATAAAAAGATTACAAGAGGCTGGTATTGAGGTTATAAAAGATATCTTATTAGATGAGGGAGAGAGACTTTTATCACATTTTAAACATCATATACAACATAAAACTCCATTTGTAACACTAAAAGCTGCAATTACTCTTAATGGAGTGATAAATGAAAAAACTGGTGAACGCTCTATTATAACATCAAAAGAGACATCTCTATATACAAAAAAACTAAGAGAGGAGCATCACTCAACTCTTGTTGGAATTAATACTATTTTAGTTGATAATCCCTCATTTGAGGGAATAAATCTTATTGTTATTGGAAATAGAATAATACCTGCTGATTCTAAGATTTTTCAAAAAGCTTTAAGTGTGACTCAAATCTCCACTCAAAAAAACATGAAACAATCTGATAATCATAATGTTATAACTCTTGAGGATACAAAAAATAACAATTTATCACTTGAAAAAAACATGAAACAATCTGATAATCATAATGTTATTATAGAAAATAGTAGAATTGATTTAAAACTCATTTTAAAAACTCTTTTTGAAATGAAAATTGGCTCAATTCTTGTTGAGGGTGGAAACACTATTTTTAATCAATTTATTGAAACAGGAAATTATAATAAGTTGTGTTTATTTTTGGCACCAAAACTTTTTGGTGGTAACTCTACAACACCATTTTATAATGGATTTGTTAGTGATATTAAAAATCTAAAATTTAGCTCTATTAAAAATAGTGGCGAAGATATTATTTTAGAATTAGAACATAATATTGAACTATAATTATACCAATTTTGTATAATTAAATAGTCATATTTTTATTTTTTTTCTGTCTGTGCATTAAAATACTGGATTCATATTAATTTTTTTGTTTTTTTATTTATAGGAATAATTCAAATGTTTACAGGAGTTATAAGAGATAGAGGAGTTATTCAATCTATTGATAGATTGGGCAGTTCATATGAATTAATTATAAAATCAGAAACTCTTAAAAATGTTAATATTGGAGACTCTATTGCTGTTGATGGAACCTGTTTAACAGTCACAACACAAAAAGGGAGTTTATATAGTTTTAATATATCTTTTGAATCACTCAAAAAAACAGCATTTGCAAACTACAAAAATGGAACATCTGTTCATTTAGAACAGGCTCTTCAATTAACTTCTCGATTGGATGGTCATATTGTTCAGGGACATGTTGATACTGTTGGAAAAATAGGATCAATGATAAAAAGAGATACTGTTTGGGAGATTGAGATTACAGTTTTAGAAGAGTTTGCAAAATTTCTTGTTCCAAGTGGCTCAATTAGTGTGAATGGTGTGAGTTTGACTTTAGCATCAGCTAATAAAAATATATTTAGATTAGTTGTTATTCCACACAGTTTTAAAGAGACAAATTTTTCTCAACTTAATAAAGGTGATTTAGTAAATATAGAGTTTGACTATTTAGTAAAAACATTATATCATTTTCAAAAAATTGGGGGATAAGTATGGTAACTTACTATGAGGGACTATTAAGAAAAAGTGATAAGAAAATAGCCATTATTGTTGCAAGATTTAACAGTTTTGTTGTGGATAAACTTTTAGATGGTGCTCTTGATGCTTTTAGAAGGCATGAATATTCTGATGAGCAGATTGATGTTTATAAAACACCAGGTGCTTTTGAGATTCCTGTTATGCTAAAAAAAATTTTAGATTCAGGTAAATATAGTGGTGTTTTAACTCTTGGTGCTGTTATTCGTGGAGCAACTCCTCATTTTGATTATGTTGCAGCAGAGGTATCAAAAGGGGTTGCAAATCTCTCTATTCAATATGGAACTCCTGTAAGTTTTGGAGTTTTAACAACAGATAATACAGACCAAGCAATTGATAGAGCTGGAACAAAAAGTGGAAATAAAGGATTTGAAACTGCTGTAAGTTTGATTGAGATGGTGGATCTATTTTCAAAATTATAATAACATATTTTTAGGAAAAAAAATGGGTAAAATTCCAAGAAGACAGAGTAGAGAAAAAGTTTTACAAATTCTATACTCATTACATTTTCAAAATAGAGATAAAAAGGCTCTACCCTCATATTTAAAAAGATATCAAGAGAGTATCACACCAACTTTATCACAAGATAGTTATGCTCTTGAGTTACTAGAGGGAATTATTGATAACTATGAGATAATTCAGAAAACAATTACAAAATATTACCAATTTGTTGATGAGTTATCTTTTATAGATCTTGCTATCATTCAAATAGCAATATATGAATTTATGGTATCTAAATCAATAACAGCATCAGTTGCTATTAATGAAGCAGTTGAGTTATCTAAAATATTTAGCACAGAGTATAGCAAAAAGATAATAAATGCAGTACTTGATGCTGTTGAAAAAAAAGTGGAGTAGTTTTATGGAAAAACCTAAATTAATCTATGAGTTGCAAGAGAATGATATTTTAACAAATTCACTTTTTCTTGTTCAGAAAAAAAATCTTGCAGTCTCAAAAACAAATAAACCATATCTTAATATAACAATTTCAGATAAAACAGGTACACTTGAGGCAAGAGTTTGGGAGAGAGCAGAGTATTTTAATACTCTTTTTGAAAGTAGTGATTATGTAAAACTATCTGGAACTGTTGTATCATTTCAGGGAATTCTACAACTTAATACAAAATTTATTGAGAAAGTTGATGACTCTGAAATTAATCCTGCTGATTTTCTACCATCATCTGAATATGATGAGGGAGATATGAAAAAATCACTTTTTGAGTATATAGATTCTATTGAAAATATATATATAAAAAAAGTTTTAAAACTTATATTCACAAATAAAAAAATTTCAGAAAGCTATTTTAATGCACCTGCAGGAAAAAGTATTCATCATGCCTATATTCATGGTTTGATGGAGCACTCTTTAAGTGTTGCATCTCTTTGTGACCATATGCTTCAAAACTATCAACAAGTTGCTGTTCCAATAGATAGAGATTTAATTATTGCTGGTGCACTTTTACATGATATTGGAAAAATCTATGAACTTGATTTTCATAAAACATTTCAATATACAACAGAGGGACAACTAATTGGTCATGTTGCACTTGGATATCAAATTATGGTTGATGCCTCTTATCAAATTCCCG
Organism: Anaeromyxobacter dehalogenans; assembly: GCA_020718465.1. Classification (GTDB taxonomy): domain Bacteria; phylum UBP6; class JAFGXH01; order JAFGXH01; family JAFGXH01; genus JAFGXH01. The sequence continues at coordinate 9,197 of DYRY01000018.1, forward strand.
ATTTTCCATATAAACTTAGAGCTCATATTGGGCATTTAATACTCTCACATCAGGGAAAACTAGAGTTTGGTTCTCCTAAAACTCCAATGACAATAGAGGCATTTATCCTTCATACTGCTGATGAATTGGATTCAAAAATTAATATGCTTATATCTAATATTCCTCATAAAGAACAGGGTGGTAGAAGAGTTTGGAGTGACTATTTAAAATCAATTGAAAACTATGCTGCAAATACACATCTTGATTTAAATAGTGTTAAAGATTCCGATATTCCTGAAAGAAGAAAATATATTTTAGATTTTGAGTAAAAAATCTTTATTATTTTTAGATTCATCTTCACTACCTCCTATAAAAAAATAGATAATTACAAAAAAAGATTAGAAATAATAATATCAGTAATTAAAGATACTGTAATATAAAAAAGAGTTATGCTCGTGGATGAGTTTTATTAAATATTTTTGATAATCTTTCATAGTGAACATGAGTGTAAATTTGTGTTGTTGAGATATTTGAGTGGCCAAGCATTTTTTGAATCATTCTCAAATCAGCACCATTTTCTAAAAGATGTGTTGCAAATGAGTGGCGTAGTTTATGTGGAGAGATACTTTTTGTAATACCAGCTTTTAATGTGTACTCTTTTAAATTTTTCCAGAATCCCTGTCTTGTAAAAGGGGTACCAAGTCTTGATAAAAATAGATAATCTTCCGATTTTTTATCATCATAAAAGAGTCCTCTAGCCTCCTCCATATAAACTTCAATAGCTTTTTTCCCTTTGCTACCAAAAGGGACAATTCGCTCTTTAGATCCTTTTCCTAAAATTGATAGATAACCCTGTTCAAGATGAAGTTGTCGTATTCTAAGAGAAATTAACTCTGTCACTCTTAAACCAGAGGAGTACATAAGTTCAATCATGGCAAAATCTCTTAATCCCTCATTAGTTGATTGATCTGGAGCCTCTAAAAGGGCCTCAATCTCTTTAAATGTAAGATAAACAGGGAGTTTTCGTTCTAATTTAGGAGAATGAATATTAATCATTGGGCTATCATTTGTATATTTCTCAAGAATAAGATATTTATAGAAACTTTTTAGTGATGTTATAATATGAGCAACACTATTTTCATTATACTCTCTATCATAAAGCTCCTCTAAAAAATCCTCTATATCATTTTTTGTTGTTTGGGTAACATCTTTATCCTCTTTCTCTAAAAACCGTGTAAAAATGGTTATATCATTTTTGTATGACTCAATTGTATTGTCAGCCAATTGTTTTTCAACTTTGATATAGGTTAGATATGAATCAATGTAAATATCATTCTTTTTCATAAAAGTACCAATAAAGTTCTACAATATTTTAATAACATTTTTAGTTTTAAAATCAAACAAAAAATAGAAAAACTCTATTTTTTATCTTAAAAATAAAAAAACAACTCTTGATATTTTCAATAAAAAAAATATAATAAAAATGCTTTTTATATTTTATATGATTTTTTAATTTTATAATTTTTATATTAATATTACTTAAGTTATTAAAGTTGAAAGAATGAGTGTTATAAAAATTGAAAATATCTCGAAAAAATTTAAAACAGGTAATAAAGAGATTCAAGTTTTGAATAATTTTTCAACAAAATTTTATGAAGGTGAACTTACAGCTATAAAAGGGGAAAATGGTTCAGGAAAAACAACTCTCCTTAAAATAGTAGGAAGACATCTCATTGAAGATTCTGGAGAGATATTTTGGGATAGTGAAAAATGGGATAGTTTTTTAAAAAAAGAGCTCTCATATATGTTACTATCAACTGCAAGAGGCTTTTACTATCGATTAACTGTTTTACAAAATTTAGAGTTTTTCTTATCACTCTATAAAAAAAAATTTTCACATAAAAAAACACAAGAGGAGTTAGAGTTTCTCTCTCTATGGGAGTATCGAGGATTAAAATTTTTTGAATTATCAACAGGAATGACACAAAAATTATCATTTATTAGAGCCATGTTATTGGACCCAAAAATTCTTCTTTTGGATGAGTTTGAACATGGTATTGATCAAGAGTCAGTTAAAAAGATTTTTGAAAGAGTTCAAAAAATAAAAAAAGATAAAGTTATCATTTTTATATCTCATCAAGAGGAACTTTTAAACAAAAGTGATCGAATTTTAAATATAAATTTAAGCAGATGACTTGCATAACTTAAAAAAGTTTAAATCCACTCCCAAAAATGGGTTGAAACATAATCACCAACATTTGATTTTATCTCCTCTGTAGCAAATGGATTATCAGGAAGTTCATGAATTATAAATTCAACATAGAAAAGATTATAACAGGAGATTAAACCAGGATATGAGGCCGATTTTCTAAACTCTTGTGTAAAAAATGGCAACACTCTAGTTTTCAGTATATAGGACTCTTTTATTTGAAGCTCCTCTAAAACTCCTCTTAAGGCTGCCACTAAAATTGATTCTGATTTAACAATTTTTTCAGATGGAATCTGCATTCTTTTTTTTATAACTCCATTTTTTAACTCCTGATTTGCCTCATAAAGAGTTTTTCCTACTCGATTTTTAATCACCATTTTAACAACATTTAAAACTCTAACTAAATTTTGATAATCAAAAAATGACTCCCCTTTTGATAATTCATCTAAAAAATGATTATAACTTTTAGCCTCACCAACTCCCCATAAATGGAGTGGAGTCTCATTTTGCTTTAATATGTCTAATATTTGCACTCCATTCATAACCCACTCCAAAAACAAAGTTAACAAGATTCTAACAATAAGTTTTCCTAAAAAATAGAGTATTTTTTGATAAATATATAGATTTTTTTGAAAAGTGAGTCAAAAATGTCATATTTTTGAATTCTTCTCTTCTTTATAGTATGGAATAAAAAATAGTAGAAAAAATCCAGGAAGAGAGAGAACAAAACTTGCACCAAAAAATATACCATAACCAAAAAATGCTGTTAAAAATCCCCCTGATATTCCTGCAACAACACCAGTTATATTCATTAGTGCAGTTCCTATTGCAAAATGAGTCGTTTTATATGAATCCATACAGGTTTGAAGAAGATAAACTGTTAATACTGCTGTTCCTAAACCTGCAGAAAATTGCTCAAAACCATTAACAGTAGCTAATATAACTAAATCTACTAAATTTATTGTTGTTGGAGAGTCAATATAGTGCTGAAACTTAAAAGCTATAACCATATATAAAAGATTTGTACCATTTTGAATTAGAAGAAGTGGAAGAGCAGTTTTTTTAAATCCCCACTTTGCAATAATTGCCCCTCCAATAAGAGCACCCACAATAGAGGCAGGTAGTCCAACTCCACCACTCAACCAACCATAATGAGTCTTTGCACCAATATCAACAATAAAAGTTGGAACCATTGCATGAAGTAAAAATTCACCTGCACGCATGAAAATTATAAAAGAGAGAGCAAAAGCAAATTTATCTCTATTTATATACTCAAAAAAAGCCTTTGAGTATGGAGTATCTTTTTTTTCAATGTAATTTGTTATTTTTTTCCTAAAAACAATCATCAAAATAAGAGCTTTTAATAATAAAATAGCAATCCAATGAGAGAATCCAATTTTATTTAAAATTGGAATATTTTTATAAAAATCGGTTTTTACAATATAGTAAAAAAATGCAATAGGAATTGATAATATTATAATTCCAAAAAGAGCCTCTACTCTAAAAATTGATTTAAATATTTTTTTAAATGAGTTTTCTGCTATTTTCTCATCTACTAAAACTGTAAAATGAAAAACTGCTAAAATTGCCATTATAATGGAGGTAGATAGAAACCCCCAAAACCATCCAAAAAATGCACCAATAGTTATAACTCCACCAGTTCCTGCAATCATTCCAATTCGATAGGCTAAAATTCGAAATCCTACAAACTGCTCTTGTGTTTTTGAATCAAGAGCATCCATATAGTATCCATCAACAGCAATATCATGTGTTGCTGCAAAAAATGCTCCCAAAAAAAGTAATCCCCCAATAATTGGAACACCAATAGGTATAAATGAGAAAAAAGCAGATGTTGCAAATAATATAGCTAAAATTATCTCTAAATAACAGAACCACCTTTTTTTTGTGCTATAAAAATCTACTTGAGGTCCCCAAAGAAATTTTAAAACCCAAGGTAGACCATAAAGTGATGTGAAACCAATACTCTCTAATGATGCACCTTTATCTCTAAAAAATACAGAGGATATACTTCTCACAATTGTATATGGAAATCCCTCTGCAAAATATGTTGTTGCAACCCAAACAAAAGGTTTTTTTAGAATATTTTTCAAAAAAACTCCCCAAAATAGTAAAGTTAAACTTATAACATATTCACTATAAAATGCAACTTATTGAGAATAATAGGAGTTTAGTAGAAAAAACATTAAAATAAAGAAAAATATTGATAAAATAGTTTTTAAAAGATTGATTAATTATAAATAGTAGTTAATATTATAATAATATTATTGTTCATTAGATAACTTAATGAAATTATCTAATAATAAAATTTTTAATTTTTTAGATAGTTTTGATATTTTTTTAAATTTTTTAGTAGTAGATATGTCAACTTGTGGAAAAGAGAGACCTATAACAATTCAACTACTTCAGCAATTCTCAATACCACTTATTGCAGGAGTTGTTGTTGCACTTTTATGGGCAAATATTGATTATCAATCATATTATAACATATTACACTATAAATTTTTTGGGAATGTCGATCCACATTTCTTAATAAATGATATATTCATGCTTTTCTTTTTTGGAATAGCAGCAGTTGAAATCACACAATCTCTTTTACCTGGAGGAGATTTAAATCCTATAAAAAAAGCAATTAATCCATTAATGGCAACTTTGGGCGGAATTTTTGGACCTATCACCATCTTCTTTTTATTAAATAAAGTAATGGGTTCTACAGATTACTCAAGAGGTTGGGGAATTACTACAGCAACAGATATAGCTTTAGCTTGGCTTGTTGCAAGAGTTGTATTTGGTGCTAAGCATCCAGCAGTTTCATTTCTACTTCTTCTTGCAATTGCTGATGATGCGATTGGTTTAGGTATTATTGCAGTTTTTTATCCAAGTCCTGAACATCCAGTTCAACCAATTTATCTCCTTTTAACACTAGGAGGAATGATATCAGCTTTTATTATGAGAAAACTAAAGTTATCAAGCTATTGGCCATATTTAATTATTGGAGGTTCTTTAAGTTGGATTGGACTTCTTAAAGCAGGAGTTCATCCTGCCTTAGCACTTGTGTTTATTGTTCCATTCATGCCAGCAGCAAAACATGATAAAGATCATCCACAATATTTGATGGAAGTTTCTCTATTAGAAACATCTACAATATCAAAATTTGAGTGTCAATGGAGACTTTTTGTTGATTTTGGTCTTTTTACATTTGGCATTGCAAATGCAGGTGTACCATTTTCAGAGATTAATTCACTAAGTTGGATAATATTATTATCTTTATTGATAGGAAAAACTATTGGAATTATTGTTTTTTCAAACATTGCAAAACTTTTAGGTGCACCACTTCCTGATGGAATGAATCAAAAAACACTTTTCTTAACAGGTGTTATTGCTGGTTTAGGTTTAACTGTTGCTCTTTTTGTGGCTGGTCAAGCTTTTACATCTCCAAATCTAACAAGTGCTGCAAAAATGGGAGCTTTATTTAGTGCCTCTATTGCAATTTTAGCTATATTTTTAGGAAAAATATTGAAAGTAAAAAAAAAATAGATTAGCATATTTAACATAATTTCTATAGTTTTCTTGACAGAAATCAACATTTATTGCATAACAGAATAGGATGAATGGAGGAGAGTTTTATGTTCAAAAAACTATTTTTACTACTTTTCGTGATGTTTATGTTTGGTAGTTGTTCTGAAGATACACCAAATAACCCTTGTGGTGGAGTAAACTGTTCTGGTCATGGTGAATGTATAGTGATTTCTGGAGTTGCAACTTGTGATTGTGATCCAGGTTATAGTGCTAATGGATTAAGTTGTACTCAAAATATTAACAACTGTGATAATGTTGTTTGTGATGAGTGGGAAAATTGTAACTTATCTAATGGGGTTTGTGAATTAAAAGATAATCGTTGCTATACTCAAGAGAATTGTTCAGAAAATATGAGTTGTGATGAAAATCATAATTGTATTAATCCAAATAATCCTTGTGATGGGCAAAATTGCTCAAATCAAGGAGTTTGTGTTATTGAAAATGGCTCTGCAAAATGCAACTGTAACTCTGGATTTCAGAGGGATGGTTTAAGTTGTGTTGATATAAATGAGTGTTTAAGTGGAAATCATAATTGTGGTTCTGGTTATGAGTGTCAAAATAGTGTTGGTTCATTTAATTGTGTTGAAGATATTGTGGATTTATGCCTTAATGTAACTTGTGACTCTTGGAAAACATGTAATCCACAAAATGGAGTTTGCGAACTAAATAGTGGTCATTGTGATAATGATACTAACTGTCAATCTCCACAAGTTTGTGATTTAACATCACACAACTGTGTTTCAGATCTTTGTGAAAATGTTGAGTGTTCAGGAAAAGGTAGTTGTTCTGTTGAGTCAGGAGTTCCAGTTTGTAACTGTATTCATGGCTATAAAACATCTGGTATTGAGTGTGTTACTGATAGCTCAATTCCAGGATGGTCTGGGATTCAATGGCCACCAACACTTTCACTTGATGCAGGTGATACCTCTATAAAAACACATGTTTATGGCAGAATCTATATTGCAGGTGTTACAGAGACTCAAATTCAAAATTCAAATATAAAAGGACAACTTGGTTATACAACTGAGGCTATTCAATATCCAATTATTGCATCAAAATTTCAGTGGATTGATGGTAGTTTCAATACAAGTTGTACTGGATGTGAAAATAATCATGAATATATTGCAAATTTTCCAACAGATAGAGCTGGTGAATTTAAATATATTTATAGATTCTCAACTAATGGTGGTCAAAGTTGGAGCTACTGTGATTTAACCCCAAATTTTATTACAAGTCATGTTATAAATTATGGAGTTGCAACAATCTCTGATGAGCATCTTTATAAACCAAAATTAACTTTAGTTTCACAACCAACTATAAATGGAAACAGTTACTCTTTTGAAGTTCTTTATACTCCTGGAGTTGGTGGAGAGAATATTGATTGGGAGGCAACTGATGTTTTTTTAAATTTTGAAAAATTAGCTAATCCACCATATAATACAACAACCAAAAAGTTTACTATATCAGCATCATCTGTTTTAAATGGTAAATATACCTATCTTTTTAGAGTTAAAGATACATCTGGACATACTGCAACTCTATTTGTTCCAATATGGATTGAATCAGAATCTTTTGAGTGGAGAGATGCCTTTCTTTATCAAATAATGAACGACAGATTTTTAGATGGAGATCAAATAAATAATGGTTCTGCAAATCTACACTCAACCAATAATGTTGAGTGGAAAGCAGATTGGCAAGGGGGAGATTTTAGAGGTATTATTCAGAAAATTGATAGCAACTACTTCTCTGATATGGGGGTTAATGCAATCTGGATTAGCTCTCCAATTATGAATACTCAAGGTGCAGGAAAAGGGATGGGAAGTGATCCTCACTACTATGCAGGTTATCACTCATATTGGCCAATTGCAACAGGTTGGACAGATAGTGTTAATCTTAATGGAGTTCAGCCAATAGAACCACACTTTGGAACAGAGGCAGAATTAAAAGAGCTTGTAAAAAAAGCTCACGCAAAAAAAATAAGGATTTTAGCCGATTTTGTTGCAAATCATGTTCATACTGATAGTCCGCTTTGGGCTCAACATAGATATGATAATTGGTTTTATATGGCTCCACAAGGAAAACCTGTTAACTCAAATGGTGGTTATAATTGTGGTTGGGAGGAGCCAATTGTTTGCTGGTTTACAGATTACCTTCCTGATTTAAATTATGGAAACTCAACAGTTATGAAAGAGATTATCAATCATGCAATCTGGATGATTCAAGAGTATGATTTAGATGGCTTCCGTTTAGATGCTGTTAAACACATGATTATGGAGTTCTCAACAACACTTAGAGCAAGAATTCAAAACGAGGTTGTAACAACAGGAATCCCTTTCTATATGGTTGGTGAGACTTTTACTGGTGATGCAGAGTTTGACACAATTGGAATGTTTTTAGGTGCAGATAAACTTGATGGACAGTTTGACTTTCCTCTATTTTATCATCTTTCAAGAGTATTTTTACTAAAATCACAAACTGTAATTGATTTTAAAATTTTTGTTGAACAGAATGATTTAAGATATCAAAATAGTTACTACTCAAATGCACTAATGTCAAATTTTATTGGAAACCATGATATTGCAAGAGCAATAAGTGTTGCAAATGGTGATTTTGATGGTTCTCCACAAGGGGGTTCTGTTGCACATGATAGAGCTTGGAGTAATGAACCAACAATTCCGAATCTTGAGGAACCATACAAAAGATTAAGAATGGCTCAAACATTTCTTTTAACATCAACAGGAATTCCACTCATATATCAAGGAGATGAATTTGGAATGCCAGGTGCACATGACCCTGATAATCGTAGAATGATGCGTTTTGGTAATGAATTAAGTGCTTTTGAGACAAACACGAAAAACCACCTCCAAAAATTAGGAGTGTTTAGAAAAAACAATCCAGCAACAAGAAAAGGCTCAAGAGAAACTTGTGAAGTTGATAATGATACTTGGTTGTATAAAATGAGTTTTGGAACTAATACTGTTATGGTTGGCTTTAATAGAAATAACATTGAAGTTACAAAAAGCTGCTCTGGAGTCTCTGGTGTTTTTAAAAATCTTGATGGTACAGATGTTCAAGTTACAAATGGTTCTGTTACAATTCCTGCAATGGGAGTTGTTGTTTTAGGTAAAAACTAAAAGATTTAATTTAAAATTTTATTTGCTTTATTGAAAAAAATCTTCTCTTCTGGTTTTATAAAGTTGTTATGTTGATTTGCTAACATTGTGAAAAAACGGGCAAGATAGTATCTATATCCAGCAGGACGACTATAAGCTATTATATGTTTTACCTCTTTTTTTGTTGTTGCTATAAATGCAACATTAAGGATTAAAGCCTCTCCAATTCTTGATGGACAAAACATACAGGGGCGATTTAATCTTTTTTTAATCTCATCTGTTAACTCTGGATACTCCATAGCAATATTATATCCAAGAGCATCTTCATCATCAGGTGCCCCATTTGGAATAATCTGTTTTATTTTTGCTCCAGGAATTATAAATTTATCCTCTTTATGAAATCTTATAACAGGATCTAAATTTGACTCTAAATAGGCTGGTAAAAGCCTCTATATCATTTTTTTTAATTCACTATCAGCCTCAAATGGTTTTTCTAAAAGTTGTATAGCCCATTTTTTATAGTACCAAGCAGCATCTGCAAAAAATGATGGAGTAAATATCAAAGGAGAACCATTTTTACTACTTACTGCTGGGCAACAGAGTGTATCTCCATCAGAAATGAAGTTATCAAAAGTTCCATTTGATGTAATATCACTCCATCCAGAGCTGTTTTCTATATTTTTTAAAGTTGTTTGGAAAAATGTTATATTACCAATAAGTTCTCCCTCTGAAAATGCCCCTAATATATATCCATTATCAACTCTTGATTTAATTATATCTTTACCATTTTTAAGAGGAACCCCCAAGCCTTTTCATGCATATCTAAAATGTTATCTACAAACTCTTTCTCATGATTAGAGATTAAACGACATAATATATCCAATGCTATCTCCCAAAAATTCTTATATTAACTATAACATAAATTAAATCTATTTTCAAATGGATTACATTTTATAGATATTAAGGATATAACAATATTTGTAACTACTAAATGTAAAACTTTTTACAATTAATTTAAATATTTTTTAGTTGGAAGTTATAAAAATCAAAGATTATTGCTGTTTTTTCATATAGTTAAGAGTTCCACCAACTAAAAGAATCTCTCTTTGTCTATCAGAGATATCAAGAGTAAGCTGGATAGAGAGATTTTTTGTTTTATTAAATAAAATAATCTCTTTTTTATCTCTAACTTTACTCTCAATATCATCAAGAGTAATCTCATCATTTTGCTCAATTTTGTTATAATCATCCTCATTCATAAATGTTAATGGAACTATACCAAAATTTATTAAATTGGCCTTGTGTATTCTTTCAAAACTTTTAACAATAACTGCTTTTACTCCTAAATACATTGGGCAAATCGCAGTATGCTCTCTTGAAGAACCCTGACCATAACTGCTTCCAGCAATAATAAAATTGGCAACTCCTTTATCTCTATTCTCTATTGAACGAACTGAAAATTGAGAATCAACCCCCTCAAAAACATAATCAGAGTATTTAGGTATATTAGATCTAAATTTTAATCTTGCTCCTGCTGGCATAATATGGTCTGTTGTTATTTTATCTCCTAATTTGATTGTTGCAACTCCAGAAATAGTAGCTTGAAGTATATCTGTTTGAGGTGGTAAACCAATATTTGGACCTCTTAAAATCTCAACACTATCTGTAAAAGATGATTCAATAGGCTCTATCACCATTGAGTCATCAATTCGATAGTTTTCAGGTTTTTCAATATCGATTACCTCTCCTAAATCTCGTGGGTCTGCAATCACTCCTGCTATTGCAGATGCAACAGCAACTTCTGGTGAAACAAGATGAACTTGAGCTGTTTTTGTTCCACTTCTTCCTTCAAAATTTCTATTATTTGTTCTTAAAGATACCTCATTATGTCCTGGAGCTTGACCTGCACCAATACAGAATCCACAAGCAGACTCTAATATTCTTGCCCCAGATAGAATAATATCCCCTAATGCACCATTTGCTACAATCATCTGAAAAACCTGCCTTGAACCAGGTGCAACCCCAAATGATACATCAGAATGAACTTTTCTACCTTTTAAAACGGCAGGGACGTTCATCTATAAAGCCATCACAATCATTATCTATAGAGTCTTCACAAATCTCATCAGATGGTAATCCTGCAATAGCATCACATATTTGATTACCAATAGTATCACAAATATAAAATCCATCTCTTTTACAAACCCCAATCCCAATACTACAAACTTCACTTATTTGAAAACCATTATCAATAACTCCATCACAATCATCATCAATTTCATTACAGAGTTCTACAATTGGTAATATATCTCCATCACAAATACTCCATAACTCACCACCAATACAGTTTTGAATCCCTTTTCTACATCTTGCATCTTCAGCAAATGATGAAGCATATCCACTATAACATTCTTGAGTTTCTCCAGAGTCACAGCCACAATTCTCATCAGTTTCACCATCACAATTATTATCTAAACCATCTCCACAAATCTCTGATTGAGGTTCACCTTCAACAGCTCCACAGATAAGCTCTCCATTTTCATCACATATATAAGGGGCAAATCTCATACATTGCCCAATTCCTGAATTACAAAGTAATTTATAAGAGCCTTTAAATGATTTTTCAATACTATTATCACTCTCATTACACTCTGAATACTCTCCAACTCCATTTCCATAATCATCCATAGATACAAAAATATTATAGAGATAAACATCTTCTGGATTAACAGGAGTATATTCAAAATCTATGGTTTCTCTATCACCTGGAAATAGCTCAACTGTTGTTGCAATAACTCCAATAAGCTCTCTGTTTACCTGATTTAAAAATCCTTTATAAATTGAAATTGGAACTCCAGCATTAACAGATATTGAACCAATATTTGCAACTTTAATTTTAATTTTAAATTTAAGTTGAGGACAATCCTCTCTTTCAACTAAAACTCTTTCAACAATAAAGTTTGGAGCATTAAAAACCCCTTTACCTTGAATATTTACTCTATAATTATTATAACTCTCCCAATTATGCTCCTCAAATTGTGGAATAGAACCATCCTCATTTACATTTGTAACATGATATGTGTGTTGATTCCATATTCTTCTTGTTCTAACCCAGCTATTATCAGATGATTCAAAAACTCTAATTCCATTTGTTCCAATTGTATTTTGCCCAACTCCTGTTCCCCACCAATCACACTCTGGATGATTACCATAGTTATTTGAACCAACAACAATCTCCGATTTACCATCATTATCAATATCAACAACAATTGGATACTCATTTAATGTTCCATTGCTATTGATTGTTTTAAAGCGTTCACTTCCATCCTCTCCATTATAAATTCTGAAGTAGCATTGGTCAGCATAAAGAACCTCATTAATACCATCACCTTCAAAATCAAATATAGATGAACCTGTAGATTTTGATGAGTGATCCTCTGTGAGTTTTTTCCATAAAAACCATGCTTTTGGATTTGGTTCTATTGCATTAAAGTCGATTTTTGTAACAGAGTAGTAATCTTCACCTGCAACTGCAATCTCAAGATCTGATAGATCTCTATCAAAATTTGCAATAGTTGGTGGTCCACCTCCTGCTCTTGTTGGGTCTCCAATCACAAATGGAGTGATTATTGGAACTAAAAATAGATTATAGATGCTAATTGTATTATTTGAAACCGTCACAATCTCTGGAACTCCATCTAAATCTAAATCGGCCATAGCAAGATATCCTGCTGCTCCACCATTAGCTGGGTCTGTTATTAAACTACAATCCTCTCCAGAGTATATTCTGTTTCCACTGATAACATCCATAAAACCATCACCATTTACATACTCTACAATAGGAAATGTGCTTGTTCCAGCAGAAAAAGAGCAATGAATAGAGCCATTCTCTCCATTAACAATATGTTTTTGAGCAATAACTTCTGGTTTCCCATCATGATCTAAATCTGCAATTGCTGCTGCTTTTGCTCCAGATGTTTCACTTACTGTCCAAACCTCCTCCATCTCTCTTGTTGTTAAGTTATATCTGAATGCAATTAATGGATGGAGTCCATTTATTCCTGTTACATCTTTAAATCCAACTATCTCATTTTGACCATCATTATCAATATCACCTATAGCCAACTCCCAACCAGGAACAACTCTTGAAAGAGAGGTTGTATTTGCAATCTCAACACCAGTTTTTCCACTAACAACTCTTATAATACCATCTGCATTGTAGTTATTCCCTTTAAATGTTGAAAAAATAATATCAGGAATATCTCTTAAATTAACAACTCCATCCCCATTATCATCAGAGATATTGGTAACCATTGGAGCCATCATCACATACTTATAGTCAGGATTATTGATTATTTGTACTCCTGGCCACTCCCAAGCAATTAAAGGATTTAGTAATTCACTATATGTTGGAATAAAAACACAACCATTTTCACTATCAATATCAACACATTTTTCAGCAATAGGATCACAAAATTGATTAATCTCACACTCATTATCATTTTGACAATCAGTTATTGAAATTGGTTGGCAAACTGTATTATTAAGACAAAACTCATTTACATTACAACAACCATTAACTCCTTCTAAACATGGAGCTTTTCCATCTGAACAAATTTGATCTAAAACACAGATTGCTCCATTATAATAGTAGTTACTATCACATTCACACCAAAAATCATTCTCAATATCATCAACACAATTACCATGTTCACCACAATCTATAAAAAGTGGATTACATCCTTTTATAAGTTCACATTCTGTTTCAGAAATAGGTTGATATCCAATAGAACATTCACATTGACCACTATTTAGATTACAAAAACCATTTTCACAAACAATATCTTTACATAAATCCTCTTGTAAACACTCTAAATTATCTAAATAGTAACCACTTTCACAATTACATGTAGCCAAACCATTCTCAATAATACAATTACCATGATTTGAACAAGTTACTCCATCACAAGGGTTGTTTGGATTAACACATTTATGATTTGGATCACAAACTTTATTTTGAGAACAATCAGAAGTAGAGTCACAATGATTAATTTTTAAATCACAAACTCCATTTTCTGGATTACATATTTTCCAAGAGTCACAAACTACACTTTCACATAAATCATCAGCAGGTTCTCCATTTGATGTATTATTACAACTAACAAGAGATATTGATAATATAAAAAAAGTTATAAAAATAAGATTTTTCATGATAAATCCCTCCAACATTATAAAACTATTCTATAATATATTAAAAAAAAATACAATTATCTTATTGACCGATAGGAGTTTTTTATTATATCTCAAAAATTATAATAAATTAAATATCCATTTACATAATAAAAATATAAGTTGTTTTTTATTTTTTATTTTTTATGAATAACAAAAAACATAATATGTGTAATTGAGTTTTAAAAATCTTATTATAAATCAAAAAGAATGTTTCCACTATCAGATTTTTTTAAATCTTTTAATTTTAGTTGTAAAAATGTTTTGTTATTCCACTCATTTATGCCTAAATAAAAAAGGGCATCAACCTCATCAAGTTGCTCCTCAAGTAGATATCCAAGATTAAAACCAACCCCTTTAAAATCAAAACTATTTTTTGATAATTTAAGATTTACAAGATGAACACCTGTTTTATCTATTTGAGCCTGAACTAAATTTGAATTTGTTATTGAAAATAGTGGCTCTGGGTTTCCCTCACCAAAAGGGGCAAATTTTTTTAATTCATTAAATGTTTTTATATTTATCTCTTCAGGCTCTAATATTGTATCAAGTCTAATCTCTTGTGTTAACTTCTCTGGTTCAGTAAAAAATAGTCTTGCCCTTAGTAACATTTTCTCTTTAAATGTTTCAAAGTTTTCGATTTTTAAACTCATTCCTGCTGCATATTTATGTCCACCATAATTTTCAAATAGATATGATATTGCAGAGAGATTTTCAAATAAATGAAAATCATTTATAGATCTTGCACTTCCTCTTGCAACACCATCTTTAATTGAGAATAGAAATACTGGCCTATGAAACCGCTCAATAAGTTTTGAAGCAACAATACCAATCACTCCATGATGCCAATTTTCACTTCCCATTATTATTGCAGTTGGTAAATCAACCTCTTTTTCAATTTCAGATACAATCTCCTCAAAAATATCTCGCTCTATTTTTTGTCTTTTTATATTCTCTTCATGCAACTCAATAGCAATTTTTTTAGATAAATCAGAATCTATGGTTGTTAAAAGATCAACAACTTTTGTTGCATCACCAAGTCTACCAGCAGCATTAATCCAAGGGGCTATTTTAAAAGCAATCTGTTCTGATGTATATGGAGGTTTTAACTCTGCCTCCTCAAGCATTGCTCTAAGACCAGAGTGAACTGAATGATTCATCTGCTCAAGACCATAATATACAAATACTCTATTCTCTTTTAAAAGAGGAACAATATCAGCAATTGTACCAATTGCAACAATATCAAGATAGTGTTTTAGATTAGGCTCTTTCTTATTTTTAAAAAATCCAATCTCTCTTAATTTTTTTCTTAATCCCATTAAAAAATTGAAAGTTACTCCAACAGCAGCCATAAATGGGGTTGAGAATCTGTTTCCTTTAATATATGGATTTATAATTATAGCATTTGGAATCTCCTCTGGGATTTGATGATGATCAATAACAATAACATCAATTCCAAAAGATTTTGCATACTCAATCTCTAAAACGTTTGATGTTCCACAATCAACGGTTATAAGTATTTTTCCATTCTCATTTTTGATAAAATCAATAGCATCTTTATTAAGACCATATCCATGCTTATGTCTATCAGATAATAAATAACTGTTATTATTATAAATCTCATTTAAAAACAGTGTTAAAATTGATAAAGATGTTGTTCCATCAACATCATAATCACCAAAAGCATATATTTTTTCACCATTTTCCATTGCCTGAACCACTCTACTAACCCCCTGCTCCATATTTGGAAGTAAAAATGGATCATCAAGTGATGATAGTGATGGATTTAAAAACTCAATTACATCTAATTCAGTTTTCATCCCTCGATTAACTAGGATAGATGCTCCTGTTTTTGAGATGTTGAGTTTTTTGCTTAAATAATCAATATCACTATTATCAAAGCTATTACATCTCCAAATTGTCTCTTTTTTTAACTGTTTTATAGCCATTTTAAACCTACTAATTTTAATTCTTTGTTGTTTTTTACAATATAAAAAATAATATTATAAAATATATTATAGATTTAATTCTATGTTTTTTTAATTTAAAATCAATATAATAAACTTATTATTGAAAAGATATTACTCATTATTTTTCTAAAGAGAAAAAATTAAATTTATCTTCATTTTTAAAAATAAAAAACCTCAAAAAAAATAATTAATACTATTATATTTATAATTTTTCTAAGTTATACAAGATGTCTAATATTTAATTTTTTGGTTTTTCTACTATAAATATGCATTCTTAATTATTATTACATCTTTTTGAACCATCTTGATGACATTTTATGCATGATTTTTTTGTTGCATCTACATTCCTACAAGGATCACCACCTTTTTTATGCGGATTAAGAGCTTTATGACAACTTAAACAGTCACTCTCTTTGTGACAACTCATACATTTTTGAATGTTTTTTCGAGCCTCTCTTTTGTGATTATCTTTAAATGATGTTGGATGAATATTAAAATCTCTTTTAAATGTTGAACCATACTTCTCTTCACTATCTAAACCACTTTTTTGATGACAAGAACTACAACTCTCTCCATTTTTATGGCATGAGTTACAACTATTAAACTCTTTTTCATATTTATGAAAAGATAAATAGTCAGATGGATGAAAAGAGCTATCTCTTCTTCTTGCTGTATGACAAGATATACACTCTGTTTTCTGATGACATTGAAGACACTCTTTCTCATTTGTTGTTGTATGTTTTGTTTGAAAACTACTTTTTTTATGAGACTCTGGTGTGAATTTTTTACCATTAACCTCTTTTTTAAAGTAACCACTTTGATAGTAGTGACAACTTGAACACTCCTCTTTTTTATGGCAACTTACACACTTTTTCATTCCATCTGCTTTCAGCTCTCTCTCTTTTTTATGACAACTAGAACACTCTAAAAAAGAGTGATTGCTATGTTTAAATTTAGTTGAGTAGTTTATTTTGTTTGGTAATGTTAATGTTATCTCATTTTGATGACATTGGGAACAGCTTTTATCTGTTGTTTTTATAGTTGGTTTTGGATTTTCAAAGTTATGACAACTAATACAACCAACATTTTCATGTGTTTCATGTAAAAAAGATAGAAAAATAGTGATAAAAAATATAAAACTCATTTTTTATCTTTTCCAAAAGTTAAAAAAAACATAAATAACAAAAAAATAAATGTTACAACAAAACCAAATATTGATATTTTAAATTTTGTTGTAAAAATATACGATAAAACAAATAATTTTGAAAATCCTGCAACTATTTTAAAAAGTATATCTAATTTTTTTTGATTACAACTAAGATAAAATGGAAATGAGTATAAAATCACACCAATAATTGAGAATTTTAGAAATATATAGTTCAAATCCACATTTGTTGGTTCACTTAGTATAAGATTTTTATTTAGTAAAAATAGAGTAAAAACAGTAAATCCTAAAATAAGTAGTAGCTCATTATAAAGCTTCCCCTTTTTTATTAAAGATATTAATTGAATTAATGAAATAGCAAAAGCACCAACAATAACCCCTTCAACATTTAGAAGTCGATACCAAATATGAAGCTCATCAATAATTTTAATTGAGTATAAAATTCCCATTGATGCTATAAATAGTAGTATTGTTGATATTTTTACATATAGTGATAGACCTTTTTCCATATTAAAACCAAATAATAAAACCTATATAATATAGCATAAAAATAATAAAAATAAAAATATATTAAAAACTATTATAAATCTTTTTATAAAAAAAGCTGATTATAAAGATTATTATAACTATTTTTATTGAATTTTTATACTCAATATAATAGAATTTAAATTAAACTTAATAGTGGGAGATAATATGAGAACTATTTTAATTTTAATGCTATTTTCAGTAACCCTTTTAGGAGGTAAACAGGTGATAAATCTTTTTAAAAATGGAACATCTTTTATAACAAAAGAGCTAAAAGTGGATGCTAGAGAGGGATTTTATGATTTAGAACAGAGCTCAGAGGCAATTTTTGGAACTTTTTTTGTTGATGGTAAAAATTTAGACTCCTTTGCATCAATTATGAGGAGTAAAGATATAAAAACCCCCATAACAACTCAAAAAGAGTATCTAGAGTTACAAATTGGTTCTAAAATTGAGGTTAATCTTAAAAAAGGAGAGAAGTTTTCTGGACAACTTATATCAATTTTTGATGAGTGGATTACTATCGAAAATGAAAAAGGATATCATACTATTCCAATCTCTGAAATTTATAACTTCTCAACCTCTAAAAAAGGGGTATTTGAGAAAATATCTAAAGTTGATGAGAATGTTTTAAGACTATTTTTTAAAACAAAAGAGGAACAGATTTTTACTATTAAATATCTTACAAAAGGTTTAACTTGGATTCCAAACTATATTATTGAGATTAAAAATGATAAATCTCTTGTTAGTAAAATCTCACCTAAAAAGCAGATTGCAAAGCTAAGAATGGAGGCCTTGGTTATTAATGATTCTGAAAATATTGAAAGTTCAGAGCTAAATTTCATGATTGGAGCACCAAATTTTAAGTATAATAACATCTACTCTCCAATTAATAAAACTCAAACATTAGATGTGTTTCTATCTCAACTATCTGGTCAAAACAACTCATACCATCCACAAAGAAGTTATAGAAGAGAGAGTCTTTCAAATGCAATAATGACTCAATCTATGAATAATGATCACTCTGATACAGAAGCAATCGACTCTAACTCAACATTTATTGGTGGAAATGAGGAAAATATGTATTTTTATACTCTAAAAAACATCAATTTGAAAAAGGGTGAAAGAGTTATGTTAAATGTTATTCAACAAGAGGTACCATTTGAACATATTTATGAGGCAACATTACCATCAAATGAGATTTTTAGAAATCGTTATAGTGGGGATAATGGTGATAAAAAAGGAATTGAAGTTTGGCACTCTATAAAACTATCAAATCTAAGCAATATGCCTTGGACAACAGGAACTGTTTTAGTTGTTAAAGAGAGTGGAGTTCCTATTAGTCAAGATATGCTTTACTACACATCTGCTGGTAAAAACAGTTTTTTAAAACTTACGATTGCTCCTGATATAATTGTTGTTCAAAAAGATATTGAAGAGAGTGTTGATCAGAAAAAATCTACCAATAAAAATGGAGTTTGGTACGATTTAGTTGAGATTAAAGGGCTTTTAGATATTCAAAACCATAAAAAAGAGAGTGTTTCATTATCACTTAAACGAATGATTTTTGGAAATCTTAAAAAAAGTGATAAAGAGTGGAAATTTGAAAAACTATTTACTGATAACTACTATGGTTATTGGGGTCTCAACTCTCAAAATAGTGTTGAGTGGAGTATTACTGTAGATTCTAAAAAAACAGAAACAATAAACTATAACTATAGTTATTATAGACAAAGATAGAGATTTAAAAAGAGTTTAATTTTAGATTTTTATAATATTTCTAAAACCCAATTACACATATTA
>DYRY01000133.1 GCA_020718465.1 Anaeromyxobacter dehalogenans
TATCAATATGAATAGAGGAGTTTAATATGTTTAGAGGTTATGCAAGAGGTCTAATTTTTAGATTTAAAATAGAATTTAAAATTATTAAAGGTTTAAAATGAAAAAAAAATGGAAAATAATAAAAAGGATTTTAATCCCAAGTTTAATTATTTTAATACTGATTCCTATTTTTAGAGATAATAATTATAGTGCTATTTTTAGATATATCTCTTATAAGGAGGAGTTTTCAATTAGAGGAATAATATTATACTCATTTTTACTAGGTGTTTTTATATCACTTATTTTCATCCTTCCATCATTTATTATTATTAAGATAAAATCAGGAAAACTGCAAGAGAAGTTAGATGAACTCTCTGATAAAAAGGCAATGGAGGACTCAATTCTTGATGATAATGAAAAAATTGAGTAGAGAACTATTTTTTGATTTACTTTGATCTTTTTTTTATTTTGCGACAAACTTGCAATAAAGAAGACCTCATGAGAAGAATGTTAGCAAAAAAAAGAGAAGAAAGCAATAGAAAAGAGAGCTTTTTAGAAGCAACAATAAAATTATTTCTGAGTATAATGGGAAGAATAAATTTCTTAAGTTTAGAAAGATATGGGAAGTTGAATGAAAAGAGTTACTAGAGATATCAAAATACATGGTGTTAAATATGATAAAATTTGTGAGCTTTAGTTTTATTTTTTCCGAAGTATTGTTAAAAATAAAATAGTATTAATTATTTTTTTGTAGATTGTTAAAATAAAAAAAATTATTCTTGTGGAAGTAAGTAGCTAAAATGTTCTACGTGAAACATTATATATTATAATATGTGATTTGTTTATCAATTTAAATATCTATTTACAATAAAAATTAAACTATTTTTATTTTTATGAATAACAATAAGATAATATGTAGAATTAGTTTTTAAAATGATATTAGAAGATTAAGTTTGAAATATTATAAAAGTTTACTCAATTGTAATTAAAAAATCTCTTGTAACAGCCATGTGTTGCATATAAGATGCTCCAGAGTCACTTTGTGAAACTGGTGAAAAATATGAATCCAACTCGGTTTGCGTATAAATTCTACTATCAAAAACTAACCCTGTTGGATAAGTTAATTTTTGAGAACTATTATTAATATTTGTATACTCTGTTGGTATCTGAAGCTGTTCAAGAGTTGGATCAACTAATACAAAATCATAGTGACTACTACCTGTTGCATTTGTTGCATAGTCTCCATTTTTATCAAGAGGGAATCTTCTTGGATTTGAGTTAGCATCACTATATGGATATGTTGCAAAAATATTCTCCCCATCGCATTTTCCAAATCCACTATCACTTACAGATGATGTTCCATTAAAATCACCTCCAACAATAAAATAGTACCCATTTGGATTTTGTTGTTTAATTGTTTTTATTTGACAAGCAATAACTTGAGCAGCTCCAACTTGGTCACTTGCAGGACTTGTATGAAGGTGTACACTAACAACAAATAGCTCTTTATCTCCAGGAATATCAAGAATTGCCCAATCTAAGTCACGATTATTTATATATGGATCATCCCATAAACCACTTTCAATTACTGGCCATTTACTTATAACTCCATTTGGTATTTGACCAGTTCCTTTTGAATAGTAAAACTCTGTACCAAAAGCTGTATCAACAAACTCTCTAATATCAGATGCTGAGTTTGTTTTATAATTAAACTCTTGAATCATAACAACATCAGGTTTTGTTCCTTGAAAAATTCTTGTTCCATGACCCAAATCATAGTTTTGATAGTTACCACTTGAAATATTTGCAGCCTGAAGTCTAATATGTAGTTGAGAAATCTGACTACAAACACCATTATTTAAAACAAAACCATCATTACAAACACAAGAACCACTATCTGGATTACAGGTTGCGTGCTCTAAACAAGTTACATTAAGGCATAAATCTATATCAACACAATAGTGGTTTGTATCACAACTTTGATTTACTCCACAATTAGAGGCACTATCACAACGATTATTATTTAATTCACAACTACCATTTAATGGATTGCAGGTTTTCCAATCAACACAAGTTACATTCTGACATAAATCAACAATATCTCTAACACAGTTAGAGTTCTCAAAATGATATCCATCATCACAAACATCACAATAATCACCAGCATAACCCTGATCACAAATGCATAAATATGTAGATTCATCAGATAAACACTCTCCATGAGTTCCACAATTAACACTATCACATAAATCTATACAATTGTGATTACTATCACAACTTTTACCAACTTCACAATCATTTGTTATATCGCAATGACCTGCCTTTAATTCACAACTGCCATTCTCTGGATTACATATTTTCCACTCAACACAAGTTACATTCTGACATAAATCAATCTCTATACAATCAAAAGAGCCTTCAGTGTTTTTACAACTAAACCCATCTAGGCAATTATCAAGATTTTCAGAACACTCATTTATATCAACACAACTTAAACCATCATCATAAAAACCACTATTACAATTACATTTTGCAATACTATTCTCAACAACACAAACTCCATGATTTGAACAAATTTGCCCTTCACAAGGGTTTGATTGATTTATACAATTATGATTTTCATCACAACTTTTACCAACTTCACAATCATTTGTTATATCGCAATGACCTGCCTTTAATTCACAACTACCATTTTCTAGATTACAGCTTTTCCATTCATCACAAACTACATTTTCACATAAATCAATAATATCTTGAATACATATATTATTCTCAAGGTGAAAACCACTATTGCAATCACATTGGTAACTATCTCTAAATGCTACACAAGTAGTTCTATTTGTCTCTACACATGGATTTGGATTACAAACATCACTTTCAATAGGTTTACAAGCATAACCATCTAAAACATACCCATCAATACAATCACAACTGAAATGCTTCCCATCTGGAACACAAACAGTCCGATTTAATATTGTTGTACATGGATTTGGATTACAAGGATTATTACTCTCCTCTGTTTTACAAGATGATATAAAAACAGAAAAAAATAATAAGAACAAAACAAAAATCTTTTTGCTTGAGAAAAAACTCATTGAGACTCCTTTAAAAGTTTTTACTTTTTTTAAATACATTAAAAAAAACAGAAAAAATCAATCTAATTATTAAATATAGAAAAAATCTATATTAAAAACAGTTTACCATGTTTCACTATTTTTTCAATAGCTTAGTTTCAATTTTTTTGCTACTAAATTGTGTATTTTTTGACATTTATCCCTTTTTTTGATTTTCTAACTTTATTCATGTTAATTATTAAAATTCAGAATAGGAGGTGTTATGAAAAAAACTATTTTTGCTCTTATATTGATAGCAATAGAGTCTTTCTCTTTTGAGTGGGGAGATTGGAGTGGTGATGTTAGATTTAGGTATCAACTTGAAAATCGAGTTGATAAAATTACAACTGAAGATGAGAGTGAAAAAACGGACTCTTTATGGAAAAATCGCTATAGAATGAGAGTTCGTTTTGGTAGTAGTGTGAATATATCAGAAAAAATGAGTTTATTTTTCAAAGTAACAACAAATGATACAACTTTTTCAGAGTTTAAATATAGTTCTCAAATAGCAACAGAAAGGTTTAATGTTCAATACTCTTTAACAGAGAAAAATAGAATAATTTTAGGTGTTTTTGATAATCCATTTGTAAAATCTACACTTGTGATGGACTCTTGGTATGGAGTTTCAGGATTTGCAACTATTAATGAAATTCTGTTTAGTAATTTTTTGTTGGAGTTGAAAAGCGGGGTTTTATTATCTGGTTCCATCTCCCCTGAACATAAAGAATCACTTTTTGATGGAATAAAAAATGATTATCCATATCTGTTTGTTGGTAGAGTTGATTTAATTTTAAAATATATCTTTTTTGGAGTTGGATATTTTCACTATACAACAGGAGATTTTTCTATAATAAATCCAACACTCTCAATAACAACAACAAAATGGATACCATTTGGGGTAATCTTTGATGGCTCTTTCAATTTTTCGAAAGAGAGTAATAATAAAGGTGGTCAAGTTGTAATATTTTTTGGTGAAAACAAAAAGGGGGGAGATTTTTTAGTATCAGGATACTATAGATATATTGAATTAAATGGAACGAATCCCATTTTTACTGATTCCGATTTTCATGATAACAAAACAAATGCAAGTGGATTTTATATAAATTTATCATACTCTATTGATAAAAATTGGTTAATTCAGGGAAGAGGTTGGATATCTGAAGATATTAAGGGGGATTTTAAAAATCGTAATATCTCAATTCAAACTACTATATCGTTTTAGAGAAACCGATTTTTTATTAGAAAAAAATTAAAAACAGATTTTTATTTAAAAAAACTCTCCAAAAAATTTATAAATCTCATCAAGAGTTGAGTTCATAGATTCAATATCAAACTCTTCACAATATGAGAGCAAAAGTGCCCCTTGATCTACAAAACATTGGATGTTATAGTCAATTCCCAACTTTCTAATTCGTGTTGCAACCTTCTCTATATCTTCAACAAAATGGTTTGAGATTGCATCTAAAATATTTGGGTATAACTCCTCTTTTATATCCTCTTGAAAACTACTATTTGAAAAATAGAGATTTTTGATAATCTCTTTTTCACAATGTGGTTTTGATTTGTTGTTTGAGTTATTATCAATTTGAAATGTATTGTTTTTTTCATGTTCTAAAAATTTAGATAACTCTAAAAACAGTATGTTTTTAGAGATTGGTTTAAGTAAAAATGAATCAAACCCCAATGATTTAAGTTTTATTAAATCTTTACCAATAACAGAGGCTGTTAATGCTATTATTGTGATAGAGTTTGTTTTAGGATTAGATTTTATCAATTTTGTTGTCTCATATCCATCCATTATTGGCATTCTTAAATCCATTAAAATCAAATCTATTTGAGTTGATCTTAATGTATTAATTGCTACTTCACCATTTTCTGCCTCAATAATAGATATATTTGTGCCTCCGAAAAACTCTTTTATTAAAATTCTATTAATATTTGAATCCTCAACAACCATTATTCTTGCAGGTTTAAATTTTATAAATTGGTTTTCAGATAGAAGATTTTTGTTTTCTGTTGTAAACTCAACATTGAAGAAAAGAGTTGTAAAAGTTGCTCCCTCTCCCTCTTTACTTTGAAGAGATATAACCCCATTTAAAAGTTGAACAAGCTGTTTTGTAATACTTAATCCTAAACCTGTTCCACCATATTTTTTAATATCCTGTCCCTCTTTTTGTTCAAAAACTTTAAAAATCCTATCTTTTTGATTCTCTGGAATACCAACTCCACTATCTTTTATATCAAATCTTAAATCAATTGATTTTGAATCAGCCAATTTATAAGAGATTTTAACAATTACAGAGCCTTTTTCTGTGAATTTAAGTGCATTACTTATAAGATTTGATAAAATCTGTTTTAATCTTAACTCATCAAAAATGATACTATTGGGAACTGTTTCATCAATTTCCCAAATAAAATCAACCCCTTTTTCTGAAAATCTACTTCTAAACATTGATTCTATATGTGTAAAAATCTGTTGAAGAGATATAATATTTCTGTTTATCTGTAATTTTCCTGCTTCAACTTTTGATAAATCTAAAATATCATTAATTAAATTAAGCAAAATAGAGGCATTACTAGAGATGTATGATAGATACTTCTTGTGACTATTATCTTCAACTTTTTCAGATAAAAGAGATGTAAAACCTTGTATAACATTAAGAGGTGTTCTAATTTCATGGCTCATATTTGCTAAAAACATACTTTTAGAGTAGTTTGCAGATTCTGCACTCTCTTTTGCCTTTTTAAGCTCCTCTTCAGCTAAAATATACCTATTTATATTTTGAGCAACACAGATAATTTCTATAACATTACCATCCTCATTGCTTTTAAATGGGATATTTCTTGTAAAAAACCACTGCCAATCTCCAGCTTTTGTTTTTATTCTAAACTCATGCTCCAATATATCACTTGAATCTAAATTCCCTGCACGAAGAAGAAAAGGGATAATTAAAGTTGTCTCCTCTGGGTGAAAATTTCCAATGGCCTCCTCTGGAGAGAAGCTAATCCACTCCTCTGGAGTAAAACCCAAATCTTTACTTATATGTTTGTTCATCCAAACAACTTTCATTTTAGGAATATCAAATAAAAATATTACAAGTGGGGCATTATCTAAAATTGATTCAATAAGATATTTTTGAGATAAAATCTCCTCTTCATAAAGTTTTTGTTTTGTTATATCCCAAGAGAGACCAACAATATCTGTTGTATTTCCTTCATCATCAAACGAAAATGGAACCGTTTTAGAGTGAACCCAACGATAATCACCATTTTTTAATCTCATTCTTGATTCATGCTCATAAGATTCCCCCTCTTTTAGTGATTTCATATCTTTAATAAATGGTGCAATCTTAATTGTGTCTTCTGGATGAAAAGATTCCGCAAGCTCTTTAGCACTCATTGATATAAACTCTTCTGGGGTATAACCAATAAGTTTTTCAACACTTGTTGATGCCCAAATATTACGTTGTTTCTCAAGATTATAAAGATGAATTGCTAATGGGAGTACTTTTTGAATAGATTCAAAATTTTTAAGATGTTTATTGATTTCATCTTTTAAATTCTTATTCTCCTCTTTTAATTTAACTATCTCACTCTCTAACTCTTCAATTTTTCTCTCATCCATACAAACACCTTATAAAATCAGAAATATTTTATTATTTATTTTTAATAAAATCAAGTTAAAGAGATGTTAATGGTTATTTTTATAAATAATATTATCTTATAATTTCTAATGTTAATAAAAAATCATATCTTTTTATTAAAAAATAGATATAACTAAATTATAATATAGTGTTGTTGGAGTTTTTTTAATGGTAAAGCTCAAAATTAAATATCATTTTCTTTGAAATATTGTAAATTTTAAACTATAATAAAACTGATTTTTTTAATGGAGTTACATTTATGGATGATTTTAAAGATAATCCCAAAACACAGCCACATGATATGAAAAAAATGATGTCTGAAGATACAGGAATTATTGATTTAAGTGAGATTTTAGTTGAAGAGATGGATTTAATTGAAACTCCAAAACAGAAAAAAGAGTCCACAGTAGTTGATTTAGATCTCTCCAAAATGGTTATCTCTGCTGAAGATGGAAAAACTGGAAAAGTTGATACAGTACAGTTTATAAAAAATTCGTTTACAAGAGTAGTTGAAAATAGTGAAAAACCTGATTTTAATCCAATTCAAAATCAACCTAAAATCTCTCAGGGATTTCAAAAAGATATTGCAAAAAGTGAACAAGATAAAAAAGATGATGATAGTTCTTTAATTTTTAGACCAGAATCGCTTGAAGATTTAGGAATATCAAAAGATATTGTTATGGATGGTATTGTTAGACACTTATACTATTCTGGAAATTTAACTGGATTGGAGATTAGCCAAAAATTAAAAGTTCCTTTTAATAATGTTGTTGAGGTTTTACTTGATCAACTTTTAAAACAGAAATATGCCTCATATGAAGGTGGACGTGGTTTTGGAAGAAGTTCAATGAGTTTTACATTAACAGATGCAGGTAGAAATTTTGCAAAAGACTCTTTAAGCAAAAATCAATATATGGGACCAATGCCAGTATCTCTTGAACACTATAAGTCGGTTTTTTCAAAAATGAGAAAAGTTTTACCAATGTCAT
>DYRY01000134.1 GCA_020718465.1 Anaeromyxobacter dehalogenans
ATTATCAACATGAATAGATGAGTTTAGCATGTTTCGAGGTTATGCAAGATGTCTATTATATTGGTAATCTAATTGTGAATGATGTACCACTTTTTGGAGTGTTTAATATAAACTCTCCCTTATGTTTATTAACAATTATATCATAAGATATTGGTAATCCTTGTCCAGTTCCTTTTCCAACCTCTTTAGTTGTAAAAAATGGCTCTAATATCTTATTTCTAATTTCAAGAGAAATACCTTTTCCACTATCATCAATTGTTATCTCAACATATTCATCTTTTTTTGATGTTGATATATATATTACCCCCTTTTGATTACCATTTTCAGAAAAGACCTCTTTAATTGCATCAATAGAGTTCATAATTAGATTTATTAAAACCTGATTTATCTGATTTATATTACAAATTATTAGTGGAATTGTGTTATCTAAATTTAAAATTAAATCGGAAACATATTTCCACTGATTTTTCATTATTGTTTTACAACTCTCTATTGCACGATTTATATCTTGAGGAGATTTAATGTCATCTCCTGTGTGAGCAAACTCTCTCATTGCTCCAATAATATTTTTCACACTTGATATTCCTGTTGCTATATCCTCAATAGCAAGTGGAATCTCATCTTCATAAAATTTTAAATCAGATAACTCTTTTTCAGTAATTTGAGAGTTTAAATTTAATCTATTTATAAGTTCAAAAAGTTTTATAAATGTTTCACCTAAAAAAAATGAGTTATCTTGAATATACTGCATTGGTGTGTTTATTTCATGTGCAACACCAGAAGCAAGTCTTCCCAATGCCTCCATTTTTTGTGAATTGGAGTAGTTTTCAAGCAGATTTTTCTCATTTGTAATATCAAAAAAAACTCCTCCCAATTTATAATTTTTATCATCAAACTCATCAAAACCAACATTAAACTCCACTCTTATCCAACAGTTTGAGTTATCATTTTTTTTAAAGTGACAATCATGTTTTATGTTTGATATCTCTTTTGCTTCAGTAAAATCTCTATTTATTGATAAAAAATTATCATTTACTGCTTTTTTTATAAAATCAAACTCTTTTTCAACTAAAAAATCTCTAAATCCAAAAGAGTTTTCAAAAATAGACTTTTTTGAGTAACCATATTCAGATATATTTGCAGAGATATCTAAAAATGTTAAAATTTCATCAAAATTACAAATAAAAAAAACAATAGGGCTTTTAAAAATAATCTTCTTTAAAATACTACAATCAAATAGCTCCATAAAAATCCTTTTAAATTAATATTTTTTTAAATTTTTCATGTTTTTTGCTAAAAATAGATATTTTATCCAAAATATAAAAAACATAAATAAACTCTATATAAAAGTTTCTTAATCAAATCATAAAGTAAAAATAAAAAATAATCAAATTTAAACCATAAAATCATATTTTTTTTAGAATTTTATTTTTATTTAATCACTAGCAAGATTTTATTTATGTTAATTTGAATAATTTGTGAAAAATAATTCACTTAGAGCTTTTCAGAAAAACTTTTTCTTCTTTATTTTTTAAGTGCTTTTATTTCATTATTTAAATCAAAATATAAAAAGTAGAGATATTAATGTTTTTTTTATGAAAACCTCGAAGTTTTATATGTTTTAATGAATTAAAAAGAAAAAAGAAAATTAGAATAGATATTTTTTGATTTTATGTGATAAAAATTACCATAAAAATATTGATTTTTTTTATATAAAAAAAGTATAATAAAAATAGTATTAAGAGGTTATACATGAAATTACTACTATTTATATTTTTTTTTCTTCTCTCAACTATAATATTAGGAAATGAGCTTCACTCTTTTGCACATACATCTCAAGATGGAAACCTATTAGTATCATTTGAACTTGATGAAAGTGCTAAATTATCACACTTTGCTCTTGAAAACCCTTTCAGAATTGTTTTAGAAATGCAGGATGTTCAAAAAGGGGAGAAAATAAAAGAGCTTGAGGAGATTAAAAACTCCCCCTTAAAACAGATAATTACTGTTCCATATAAACGAAATGGGGTATCCAATTTAAAAATTCTCATTCATCTTGATAAAAAAAGTGATTATGAGGTTGATGTTTTTGGAAACAGAGTTCTTTTAAATGTTAAAAATGTTGGTGACTCTCAATTGCTTGTTGCAAAAAATGAACCAATTAAAAATTCAGAAAAAAATTCTTTAAAAACCGATTCAAATCAAAAAAAAATAGAGACTTTAAACTCTGAACCAGAGAATAAATTATCAAAAATAGAGTATCAATATCAAGGAGATGACCTTCTTATTGCAATTCAAAGTAAAGAGGAGAGAGCTGTTAAATCTTTTCATCTTATGAATCCATTTAGAATTGTTGTTGATTTTCCAGATACTGCTAAAGATGATTCAATTTTAAATGAGATTAACTATAGTGACACTTTTTTAGAAAAAGCTGTTTTATCAACATACAAAAGAGATGGAAAAACTGGAACAAAACTTATATTCTCCTTTAAAGATGAGAAAACATTTCAAGCTGAGTCTATTGGTGCAACATATATTATCACAGTTAAAAATGCAAGAGAGACTCAAGTTGCTAAAAACTCAACTATTAGTGAAAAACAAACCCCTAAAAAAAATGAAAATTCAGAAAAAACTGAAAGTGATATAAAAAAAGAAAATAATAGTAGTATAACTGAAAAAAATAGTACTTTTACTGAAAATAACAATACTATTAACTCTATAAGTAGCAAACTTGAAAAAATAGATTATCAGTACCAAGGAGAGGATCTTCTTATTGCTCTCCAAACAGATGATGAAAAAGAGGCAAAACATTTCTATCTTGTAGATCCATTTAGAGTTGTTGTTGAGTTTCAAAACACAACAAAAAATAGTTCAATTCCAAATGAATTAAACTATCAAGATGGCTATCTTGAAAAGTTGATTACCTCCTCTTTTAGAAAAAATGGTCAAGAGGGCGTTAAACTTATTTTTTATTTTAAAGAGGCAAAACCTTTTCAACTTGAACAGATGGGAACAACAACTCTCTTAACTCTAAAAGGGATTAAAATTCCTCAATTTGTTGCAAAAAAAGATGAGAAATCAGATAACTTAAAAGATAAATCTCTCTCTAATAAATCGGAAAAGATAAATAATCTTTCAGATGAGAAAAAATTGGATGGAAACTATCTATCAAAAATCGATTATCAATATCAAGATGAAGATCTTTTAATTGCTTTGAGCATGAATGAAGAGAGAGAAGTAAAACATTTTCATCTTATTGACCCTTTTAGAGTTGTTGTTGATATTCCAGATACATCAAAAGCTGACTCTATTAAAAATGAGATAAAATATAATGACCCCTACTTTGAAAAAATAATGGCATCTACATATAGACGAAATGGAAAAAATGGGGTGAAAATTATATTTTATTTTAAAGAGGAGCGACCATTTTTAGTTGAGAATATTGGAAATAGAGTTATTTTAACAGCTAGAGGAGCAAAACCAAAAATTTTTATTGCTAAAAATGATGAAATTAAAAAAGAGACAATAGTAGTTGAAAATAAAAAAGAGAAGAAAGAGAATAAAATATCAAAAATTGATGAAAAAAAAGAGATAGTTGCTGAAAAATACTCTAATGATTTAGAGTCTATCCAATTTGACCACTCTGGAGATGATTTAATATTGATGGTTCAGATAAAAGATCCAACTAAATTTAAACATTTTCATCTTACAGATCCTTTTAGAATATTTTTAGAGTTAGAGGGGGTTGTTTTAGGTAAAAATTTTACCAAGAATATATCTCATGATTTTATTGAGGATGTTTCAACAATCCCATTTATAAAAAATGGTGTTGATGGTCTTAAAGTAATGCTTCATTTTAAAGAGAACAAACCTTTTGAAGTTGATTCAATCGGAAATAGAGTTCTTATAACAATTAGAAATATCCCTAAAAAAGAGATTTTAGTTTCAAAAAATAGTGAAACAACAAAAAACTCTAATGATAAATTAAAATCAATAGCTGATTCTCAAAAAAATATATCTAAAACATCAGTTTCAGGAAATGTTTTAGACTCCATAAAACATGAATACACAAAAGATACCATGATTTTTGCAATTAAATGTTCAGAGGAGTGTAAAAGTGAGAATTTTCACTTAATATCACCATTTAGAGTTTTTGTAAATATCTCAAATATTACAATATCACCAACTTTACCAGAGGAGATATCATATAATGACCCATTTATTGAAAAGGTAACAGTTACTCCTTTCAATCGTAATGGAGTTAAAGGGGCAAGAGTTGTATTTCATTTTAAACAGGAGAAATCATATTTGGTTGAATCAATTGGTTCAAATACATTGCTTTCTCTTTTTGGTACATCTGGAGAGGCTATTGCTCTTAAAAAAGATATTGATATTTTTGATATGAATGAGTCAGACTCTGAAACTATTACAACAAATAAAACAGAAAATAACTCAACTAAACAGGAGAAAATTAATAGCAACTTAACCAAAGAAAACCAAAATGATTCAGTTGCCTTAAAATCTGATAGTTCAGATAAAAATCTCTCCAAAACAAAAAGTGATAAAGATATCTCTCCAAAATATGTAACAATTACTGAAAAAGAGCAGAAAAAACAGTTATCAAGTAAAGATTTACACTCAAGTTCTCAAAAAGGTAACTACTATACTGTATCAACCTCTACATATACTGGTAACTCAATGGTATCAATTGCAAAAAATGAGAATAGTGTTTTCTCTTCTGATAAAAAAAGAGATTTAGGTGAAGCTCCATCTGTTGAGAATATAAACAATTCAGGTAATAGTAGTAGTTCAATATTTTTAAAAAGTGGTTTTAGAAAATATGAAGATAGTTCAAGAGTTACAATATCAATAGATGGTAATCCAAAAATGGAGACAACTTGGGATAAAAAAGTTTTAAAAATAACATTAAAAAACAGCTCTTTCTCACCTAAAGCCTCAAGATTTCCACTTAACACCTCATATTTTGACTCAAATGTTCAGCGAGTTGTTCCTATTCAAAGTGGAGATGATTTAGTGATTCAGATATATCTTAAAGAGACTCAAGAACCAGATATTGCACAAGGAGAAGGAGTTATATATATCGATTTTAAAGAGTAAAAACCCAAATATCTATTAATCTTGAAGTAAAAATTGAAATATTTGACTTTTTTGTAAAAAATCATAAAATGTATTATCTCCTTTTGAGAGGATTTTGATGTCAGAGTATATTGAGCAATTTTTAAACTATTTAAAAATACAACGTCGACTTAGTTCACACACTTTAAGGGCATACAAAACTGATTTAGCTCAATTTGAACAGAGTTTAAAAGGAAAAGATATCATAGAAATTGCTGTTATTGATGTTAGAAATTTTGTTCATAAACTTCATGGTCAAAAAATGGATCCTGCATCTGTTTCTCGACATCTTTCTGCAATTCGTTCACTTTTTAAATATCTAATCTCTGAAAAAATTGTAGATAAAAATCCTGCGAAAGAGGTATCTAATCCTAAAACTCCAACTAAAATGCCATCATATTTAACAGAAGATGTTATGGAGCATTTTCTTAACTCTCCAGATACAGAAACATTATCAGGAGCTAGAGATAGAGCAATTTTAGAGCTTTTATATGCAACTGGTTTAAGAGTAAGTGAGTTAATATCTATAAATAAAGAGCAGATAAACTATGAAAATCGCTCGATTGTTGTGAGAGGTAAAGGCAAAAAAGAGCGATTAGTTCTTTTTGGTAGTTATGCACAAGAGGCTATAAAAAAATATCTTATTTTTCGTGTTGAGCTTGAATCAATTGAGGGTGCTGATATTGATGCTCTTTTTTTAAGTTTAAGAGGAAGTAGATTAACGCAAAGAAGTATTCAACGAATTGTTGATAAATATATTGAACAAGCAGGAATAAAATATAAAATATCTCCACACTCACTTAGACACTCTTTTGCAACACATATGATGAATAATGGAGCAGATATAAGGTCTATTCAGGAGCTTTTAGGACATGAATCAATATCAACAACTCAAAGGTATACTCATATATCTGATAAGCAGATGTTTGAGAATTATGATAAATTTCATCCACATAAATAAAAAATTCATATCACTACCATAAAGAAAAATTTTTGTTCCTTTCAATTTCTCTTAAAATTGTAATTTAAATCTATATTTTTTATAAGGGAAAATGATAAATTCTTATTAATCTTTGCTTTAACTTTACCTACCAAATAAATTTTAATTAAATTTTTTTAAAAAAAATCTAAAAAAATAAAAAAAAATAGTTCTTTTTTCAGAAAAAATGTTCTATAATTAGATGTTTGAAAAAACTTTATTTTTAAATAGACGTCTATGAGATGATAGATTTTGGAGGTGTTATGAAATTTATTACCCTTTTTTTACTATTTGTTGCTTTTGTAATAAATGCAGCTGATTTTGGTGTGGCAAAAAAGTATTGTGAAGAGAAATCCTATAAACTTTGTAGAAATGAGATGGAATCATTTCTAAAAGATAATCCTAAAACTGAAAAAAGTAGGGAGGCAAACTATCTTTTAGCAAAGGCTTATCTAAAACTTAGAGTTTATGATAAAGCTATAAAAATTTTTGAGAAATTTGAAAAAGAGGGATTTAATGATAAAATAGCTGGAGAGGTTTTTTTAGACTACTCCGATTATATAACACTTTATCATGGTTTATATGATTCAAAATGGAGTAAAAAAAATCTCCAACTACTAAAAAGTGCTAATCAGATTGGAATGAGTAAAAAAACTATTCTTGAAAAAATATTTCAAGGATGGGAATATCTGATGTATTACACTCATGATAAAACAAAAAAAGCAATCTATAATGATTATGAAACCACTTTAAAAACATTACTAAAAAGTGATAATGATTATGCTAGATATTACTTTAAAAAAGGACTCTATTATTATAATGGGTATGATCGTTCAATTAAATCAAAAGAGTCTCAAAAGTTAGCAATCTCAAATTGGGAAAAAGTTATAAAAGAGTTTTCAAAAGGGAGCTCTTATAATGATTCAGTAACATATTTAGCAAACTCCTATTCACAAAAACAGGATTTTATATCTGCACTAAAAGTTTTAGAGGAGGCTCATAAAAAAACATTAGTAACAACAAGATTTTATATCACATTAGGTAATCAAATTGCAGAGATAAAAAATCCAAGATTTTCTTTATCAAATGGATATACTTTTTTACCAAACAATAAGCCATCCATCAATTTATCTTGGAGAAATATAGATAAAGCAGAGTTTAAGTTATATAAAATATCAAATCTTGTTGATGTTTTAAAAACTAAAAACATTCCATATAATGCCTATAATCTTAATCAAAATCTTAACAAAATAGATGATAAAAATTTAACAGTTGTTAAATCCTGGAGTGATGAGTTAAGTGATAATAAAGATTACAAATATCAATCAAAAGCATTGATATTAGATGTTTTACCAGCTGGAACATATATTTTAAGAGGAGAATCAAAAGGAGTTAAAAGCTCTGTATTAATTAATGTAACAGAGAATGCTATTGTATTAAAAGTTAGTCCTGATAAAGGGCTTGTTTATGTGACTCATGCTATGACAGGAGAACCCATTATCAACTCTGATGTTTTAGTTTCAAGCTATCGATATAACTACACTGGTAGAAAATATGAGACAAAATTAATTGAGGGAAAAACAGATGATAGTGGTGTTTTTGCATTT
>DYRY01000002.1:0-25178 GCA_020718465.1 Anaeromyxobacter dehalogenans
AACTAAATTTACCAAAAAGAAGTAGTGTTTTTAATACACTTCCAGAAAAAATCACAATTTGCCCTTCTGTTGACACACCAAATGATAAACCTCCACTTAAAAGAGAGATTTTATACCAATCACCTTCTATAACAAAAAACTCTAAATTTAACCCTATTAATCCAGAAAAAATTGCTGTTGTATAATCAACATCATTATAATAGTCATAAAAACCACTCTCTATAAATGCTACTCCAGTATTAAAAGAGAATCTAAACCAATCAAAATAGAATTCACTATCCCAATCTTCACTATTTTTTGATTTATTATCATCTTCTACATTTAGATTACTCCCTTTTTTTAAGTTTTTATCAGTATTATTTGGAAGATTCTCTTTTAAGATGTTTTTAGTATTTGATTCAAAAACAGTTTTAGATATCTCTTTTGAAAAATTAAGTAACTCTTCAGAATCACTAAAATCTCCTTTAAATATAGTTGATGATGTTTTTAAAATAGAACCATTTTCAACATCAATAAATTTAATTGTAAATAAAGTTTTCTCATTTAGTTGTGATAACTCTATTAAAAAAATTTTATCTGCTGCAAGCATTTTACCTGTATCAACAAGACAACTTTCATCAAAACATCCCTTCTCTCTTTGTTGAGCCTGTTCTTTTAAAGCCTCCTCTTGTGATTGTTCATCAATTAAAAAATATTGGTTTGATGTTACTATTTCAGAAACTCCTAATCTTACAATATGAAGAGAAGACTCCTCAAAACTACCCTCTTTTTGAAAAATTTTAAGCATAACTCCACTATCTTTTGCAAAAATTAGTGTTGAAAACATAACTAAAACTATTTGAACTAAAATTTTCATACTAAATCCTTTAAATATTTAAAAATTAAATGTTGCTCCAGTTTGAAGAAAATATCCAAAACCAGAACCAGCAGCAGAGATCCCAAGTCTTAAATCAAGAGTTCCAGAATCAATTGCAATTGAGAAATCACCAGAAACAAGTGTTACCAAAATATCGGAATCAATAAAATATATCTGCATATCTCCTAAAAATGGACCAAATGAAACTCCCAATCGTATATCTCCAATTTTTAATTTTGAGGATGCTATACCAACAGAAACTCCTGAAAGATATCCAAAAGTTGTTAAGATTGCTCCAACTCTAAATAGTGTGAAATCAAAAAAATCAGTTTTTGTATTTATAAAATCAACTGTAGCACCAATAGTTACACCAAGGTAGGAGGTAATTTTAGTATAATCCTCATCGTCTTCATCATAGCCAAAAGACTCTTGTTGTGAAGCTAAAAGATTAATACTCCATTTACCTTTTATAGCTTTAAACCAACCTTTACCCTTTTTTTTAGTTATATTTTTTTTATCTAAATTATCTTCATTTGAATTTGTTATGGTTGGGTTTTCATTAATATTACCACTATTTTGATTATTAGTGATATCTTTTTCAATATTATTTTTCGATATTTCAGAATTTAAAGAGAAAAGCTCAATAGTCATGGTTTTTGAAAACTCTAAAAGCTCTTCTCCATCATTAATATTACCTTTAAAAACAAAAGATTTTGTTTTTTTTGTAGTTCCTGTTTCAATATCAATATTTTTAAGAGCAAAAACATATTTATCTCCCATTTTAACAATCTCAACAAGAAATATCTCTTTTGCAGCTAACATTTTCCCTGTATCAACAAGACACATCTCATCAAAACAATCTTTTTCTCTCTGTTCACTTTGTTCTTTTAAAGCCTCCTCTTGTGATGCCTCATCAATAAGAGCATAACTCTCTTTTGTTAAAACTTCAGAAACTCCCATTCTTAAAACATAAGAGGACTCTTTTGTTAGCTCAAAACTTTTTGTGTTAACTTTTAACATAACTGTTGAGTTATTATCCCCAAAAATGGTTAAACAAATTAATAACATGGAGGCAAATAGAGATATTTTAATCATTAAAACTCCAAAAATAGTGATATTATTTTAAATTCTCTACAAAATATAAAGTAGTTTTATGTTATAAAAATATTAAACATTTTTTTAAAAAAATATTTAAAAAATATAAAATATCCTTTTTTTTATAAAAAAACAATAAAATAATCTTCTAAAATCTCTTTTTCTAAAATAGGAAAAATTTGCTAAGATTTTATTCTTGTGAAAAAAGAGAATTTCACTTTAGTTATAATGCTAATTTTTAACATATTCTACTATTTCATGATAAATATATAGTTTGGATAATCTAATTTGGTATTAAGTCAATTTTCTCATCACTTTTTTTTGTGAATTTTTTCAAAATAGTTATTATCCATATCTAAACATTTCTCTTTAATAAAACTTTTCATATACTCCATTTTATTTTTTAAAATAGAGTCTGTTTTAATCCACTCTATAAACATTTCATGGTACTCTGTTGTCATTAAATAGGCATAAACTTGGGCTTTATCCTCCTCTAAACCATACATAGAGTATGTATCAAGAAAACCCTTTTTAGGGTGATTTTTATGTTGATACTCCCCATCTTCATATGCAAGATATCCACCAGCCTTATATTGAAATCCTTTTTCATTAAAAGCATTCCACTTTGGGTCTTTATAGTAAAATGAGCCAAAATAGTTCTCTTCAATCATGTGATAGTATTCATGATGAATTGTACTTTGCTGATATAACTCTCCATATCTTCCATATCCAATATCAAAATATAGAACCTCTCCATAAGCATCTGGCATAGCTGCTCTATTTTGATTTACAACATTTAGATTTTTAACAAAGGCAAT
Organism: Anaeromyxobacter dehalogenans; assembly: GCA_020718465.1. Taxonomy (GTDB): domain Bacteria; phylum UBP6; class JAFGXH01; order JAFGXH01; family JAFGXH01; genus JAFGXH01. The sequence continues at coordinate 2,770 of DYRY01000002.1, forward strand.
TGCTTTAAGGTTTGATTTTTTAACCCACTCAACAGGATATTTACTCCACTCATCAATAAATATATCAACATATTTTTTAAGTGTTTTTCCATCATTTTCTGTTAAATAATCCCATTTTGACCATTTATTAGCATAGCTACTCCCCTCAAATGGAAGAATGTATGGAGTTACATTATATGTTTTTAAAAATAGAGTTAGTCTTTCTTTTTGATACTCTAATGTTGATATCTTTTTTTCACTTTTTATTTTCTGTTTTGGCTCTATTGAATTTTTAGGAGGAGTTGTTTTTGCTAAAACCGTCGTTGATATAAGTATAAAAAGTATCAAAAATAGTGATTTTTTTATATAAAACATTTTAACCTCAAAAGATGTTAAATCTATGATATCAAATATTAATATTTTATTCAAATATTAATATTTTATTTAATATATCCAATCTCTTTTAAAATTTTTTATTTTTTGATTATTTTTAGCTCAATAAAAAGATCAAAAGAATAAGTTGTAAAAATATTGTTTTTTATAGAAATAATTTGTTAATTAATCGATATTTACAGTTTTTTTACAAAAAAAATGTATATTTTTTTTAAAAATGTTATAGAATGATTTGTGAGGTTTTAAGCTTGAGTTTTTATAAAATCTTTTTTAGAGGTTACATGTCATTTTTAGAGTTTAAAGATCTATCAGTTAAACAGAAAGATAGAAATCTACTTTCAGATATATCAGCTCATTTTTCTGAAACGGGTGTATACTCTATTATTGGACCATCTGAAAGTGGAAAATCACATTTTTTAAAAACAATAAATAGATTGATTGATCAGGAGAAAAATATTCAATTTTTTGGGGAGCTTATTTTTCAAAATAGAGATATTTTATTAAAAACAGTTGATATAAAAAAAATACGACGACTTATTGGTATGATATTCCATAAACCTATTCCATTTCCTGGAACTATTTTTGATAATGTTGCAATCTCTTTAAAAATTCATGGTATATCAAAAAACATCTCATCTATTGTTCAGAAAGGTCTTGAAGAGGTTCGGTTGTGGGATGAACTTAAAAATTTTTTACATAAAAAAGCCTCAACATTTTCTCTTGAGATTCAACAACGATTAGCTTTGGCAAGAGTTTTAACTCTTCAACCAAAAGTAATACTAATGGATAACCCAACAGTTATGATGGACCCATTAGGAACTTCTCGTTTTGAATCTTGGATATCATCAGTTAAAAATAGATATTTAATCATATTTGTCACAAGTGATCTTAAACAGGCAGCAAGAATCTCTGATGAGATTCTTTTTATGAATGATGGTTTTTTGATAGAACAAAATAGTACAGAGGCATTTTTTAGTCATCCTAAACATCCATTAACAGAGTCTTATATCTCTGAATATCACTTTATTTGATTAAAGGTAGTGTGCTATTTTATTTTAAGCTATTCTCTATTTTTTTATATTTTTTCTATTAAAAAGGAAAGTGTGTGAACGTTAATTTAAAACTCCGCTCCGATTATGGTTTGCTTACAGAAAAAACGCATGCTCTTTGTGTTGCTGTTATTGAGAGTTTAAAAAGGTGTAAACGTGGGTTTATAAATCAGAACGAAACCCTTTTAAAACAGACAATCGAATATGAAAGTCGTGTTGATCAACTTGAAATTGAAGTTCGTAAAAGTTGTGAACAGATTTTACTAAGATGGCAACCTGTTTCTAAAGGTTTGAGATTTATTCTTGCAAACTTAGGTGTAGCATCCAATTTAGAAAAAATAGGTGATTTAATAGAGGATACAGCAAAAATTGCACAAAAACATCTTGGAGAGGAGTATATTTTACCAACAGTTGATTTTGAAAAACAGTTTGATCTTATTTTAACAGCATTTAATTACTCAATAAGCTCTTTTTTACATAATCAACAGAGTGGTAAATTGGCTTTTTTAGAGACAATTGAGGATATATCAAACTTAAATGATAAAATAACAGTCACACTTAATAAATCTTTAAAAAACTATCCAGATTATACAGAACAGATTATTGATTTAGTTTTAATATCTAAAAATTTAAAGCTAATATGTGAGCTCATTTTACACACAGTATCCCTTTCATCATATAAAGATTATGGTTTTTTTGATGAAGATTGATATTTTTTATAATTTTTGAAAAAATATCTAAATTTTTATAAATATTCTATTGATTGATTTAAAAAATCGATGTATAAATAAGAGGTGTTGTAAAGATTTTTAATTTTAATATTTTGGTTTTCTATTTTTAGTTAAAATTATTAAAGGGAGTTTTTAGAATGAATAAAAAAGTTATTATCATTGAGGATCAAAAAGATATCAATGATGCAGTTAAAGAGGCTCTTATAAAAGATGGTTTTGCAGTAACTCAGGTTTTTGATGGGATAAATGCTATGCAAACTATTTTAGCCCAAAAACCTGATTTAATTTTGCTTGATATAATGCTTCCAAATGTTAGTGGAATTGAGATTATAAAAAATCTGAAAAAATTGGATTTTGCAAAAACAATTCCAGTTGTTTTTATGACTGCAAAATCGGATGAAATTGATCAAGTTGTTGGTTATGAGCTTGGAGCAATTGATTATGTTATAAAACCATTCTCTATGAGAATTTTAACACAAAAAGTGAAAGCTCTTCTTGATGTTTTTGAATCACCTAAAGCAACTTCAGATGAAAAAGAGATTCAAATTGGAAATATCTATATAAATCCAGAGGAGTTTAGAGTTATTGTTGATGATGAAGAGATTCCAATGACTTTAAAGGAGTTTAAACTTCTACAAATTCTTGCATCTCAAAGGAATAAAGTTTTTACAAGAGAGGAGCTTCTTGCAAAAGTTTGGCATGTTGAGTCTGCACTTCTTGAAACAAGAACAGTTGATACTCACATAAAAAAAATACGTCAAAAACTTAAAAGTGCTGCCCACTACATTAAAACTATTCATGGATTAGGATATAAGCTAAGTGATCAAAACTAAAAAATTTTGGATCACCCTTTTTGTTCTACTTATTATAAACTTTATGCTTTTTTGGGCAGAAAAGGTGATTTTTCTAAAAAATAGTAGTTTAAGATTTCGTGAGATGTTTCAAATTGCACTCTCATTTTTTCCAAAAAATTATGAAAATTTAACAAAAGCAGAGCTTGGAACTCTTTCTAATAGATTTAAAATTGATTTTACTATTGTTAATTCAACTGGAGATATTGTTCTAACAACTGAAGAAAAATTTAATTATGAAAAATATAATATCTCTTTAAATAACAAAAACTATTTGGAAAACTCTAAAAACAAAAGCCAGAATTATAAAGATCAAGAAAAACAGAACTACATTATCTCTCCACAAAAATTACAGATGTTACTTTTTTCAAAAGATGAAGAGTTACAGTATAGTTATGATCCAGAGTTGATAGATAAAAACTATTTTATTTGGAAAAAACATCACAACTATCTTGTTAGAGGTTCATTTAAAGACAATGGTAAGTTTGTTCGATATGATTTTTTCATATTTTTTAATATTGTTATGTTATTATTCATATTCTATCTTTTTCAACAAAAAGAGTATCAAATTATATCAGATAGAGATGAAACATTAAATGAATCTCAATCATCTGTTGATGACTATATTACTTCTATTTTTCAAAATATAGATATGGCAGTTCTTATTCTGGAAAAACCAGATTTTACAATTGCCTATTTTAACTCAAAACTTATTGAATATTTTCAGCTTGTTGGAAAAAAAGGGGATTACTATAAGTTAGCCTTTTTAAATGAGGTATTAATTCAGCAGATAACAAAAGTTATATCAGGAAATCTTGATTCTCGTGAGTTTGAAATTGATGAAAAAATCTACCTTCTATCATATACAGAGATTCAAAATCACTCATTTTTTATCTTTAATGATATAACAGAGTTAAAACAGAATGAGATTATGAAAAGGCGTTATATTGATGCTATCTCTCATGAATTAAAAACTCCACTTACAAACATTCTTCTTTACTCTGAAAAATTAGAGGATCAACTCTCTGGTCAAGCTGCTATTGATAACCAAAAAGTTTATCAAAATGGTGAAGCACTAAAAAAACTTATAAATGACATTCTTCATCTCTCAAAACTTGATTCTCCTAATATGCAGATGAATGTTGTAAAAATAGATCTTCGTCAAATTTTTATTGAGATAATGAGAGAGTTATCAATGCTTATGGACCAAACAGGAGTTGATTTAGAACTTCTTGTTAAAAATGGAAATATAATTAATGGTGATAGAGACCTTCTTTATAAAGCCTTAAGAAATTTAGTTGAAAATGGGGTAAAATATAATAAACCTGAAGGAATTGTTAAAATTGAGGCAATCAAAGAGAGTGATATGATTCAAATTAAAATATCTGATAATGGTTTAGGAATTCCTGAAAAAGATTTACGATATATTTTTGATAGGTTTTATCGTGTTGACCAAAGTAGAACTAAAGGAGTGGGAGTTAAAGATGGAACTGGTTTAGGGTTATCTATTGTAAAACATGTTATTCATCTACATAAAGGGGTAATTCATGTTGAGTCTAAAGTTGATGTTGGAACAACATTTACAATCAAACTTCCTTGCAGTTAGTGATATTTTATAAACAAAAAAAATCATACAATTAATAATTTATAGTTAGATTTTCCATAGAAAAATATAGAAAACCTTTCAAACTGTTACCTTTAGTGGGGAAACTACAATTCCCTTTGCTCCATTTTTAATATTATTCACATATTAAAGTTTGGAGTTGCTTTTCTTAAAATATTAAAAGCACTATTAATATCAGCATTGACTAAATAACCTTATGTTTACAAATGTTTCGTTATCAATAAATGAGGTTTTACTTGTGTAATTTTCAGTTACTGTAATAACTTCAATTCCTTTTAATTTTGCTTTATATTCAACTTGATAAATAAGTTTTACATGAGGGATATTTACAACATTTTGATTATTTATTTTTCAGATATTTACTTCTTGCTTCCAATTTTCATTTTTACTAATTAATGTGAATTTGATGAAAAGATAAAAATAATTTAGTTTTCTATGGAAGTTTAATTAAGAAAAAAGATAAATAATATCAAAAATCTATCTCTGATATTCTATTTGCTTTTATTGAGATATCAAAAGTTTTTGAGGTTCCAAGATCTTTTAGTATTAATTTATAATTACCCTCATAAAGCTCTTTTTCAATAGCTCCACTACCAATAGTTTTACCATTTAAGATAACTGCAGGTGATTTTGATGTATTTATTTTCAAAGTACCTTTTCTAAATTTAATAATTTGAGGTAAATCAGAATCTTTGGTGATAATAACATTAATATTAGTATCAATCATCTCATTACTATTTTTTAGATTTAGAGTATGTTTTCCCTCGGATAATTCATATTTCATTATAGGTGTTGTTCCTATTTTTTTACCATTTAGATATACATCTGTAAAAGGGGTTGTACTTATTGTAATAGTACCTTTTCCAACAACATCTTTAACCTCAACCTCTTTTTTATTCGAATTATCTGTTTCTGTTTTTTCAACTTTTGTTGTTGATGTTGGATTTAATTTTAAAGATATCTCATCAGATATATTTGATGATGTCTTTGTAAAATTCTCTGTTTTAAAACCACTTTTAGAAATAGTAAATTTATATGAGGATTTTAATGGAATTGAGTAGTTTTTTATTGGTGTTGAACCAATTCTCTTACCATTAACAGAAACATAAGCTCCTTGTGGGTCTGATGATATTGTTACATCAACATATTTGACAGAAGATTTTTTAAGAGTTACAATCAATTGAGATGGTTTAAATTCATCAACTTTTACTGTTTGAGAAAATGGTTCAAATCCTGAGGCTTTAACTTGAACCTCATGTTCCCCTGCAATCAATTTATCTAAAACAAGCTGTTCTGATACACTATCATACTCAATCCCATCAAAAATAACTTTTGCACTCTCTGGAGTTTTTATTATAATCAACTTTCCCTTTCCTACAACTGTTGTATCTTGTTTTAATGAAAAATTGAAATCTTTTATTGAAGAGGAGAATGTAAACTCTTTTTCTTCTGAAAAATGACCATTTTTTTCAACTCTCAATTTATATTTTTTACCAACTTCAAATGGAACAATGGTGTCTGTTTTATTTTTATAAAGCTTATCATCAATAATAATATCTGCAAAAGATGGTTCTGATTTAATTGGAATCTCTATAACAGTTCCAACTTTTTCATCCATTATTGATGATTTTTTAATACACATATCACCATTTTTATCAAATCCAGCACTACATTCAATACAGTTTTCTCCCTGATATCCAGGAGGACATTTTTGATTTCCTCCAAGTGAGTAACATTTTGCAATACCATCTTGATCTGAGCAGATTTCTCCTTTACTACATGATAATTTGCTTAAACTACAGTTTGGTAGGCAAGAACCATCACTATCATTATCTTGAAATCCAGGTGCACAAATAGCACAATTTTCACCAGTATAACCAACAGAACATTTAGTTTTATTACTTTTTAGAAGAAATAGTGTTAAAAGTGCTGCAATTACAAGCATTGATACAAGAATACCAATTAATAAAAATTTATTTTTTTCTGATTCAGGTTTAAAAGAGCTTGTATTGTTTGATAAAGCTGCAAAACCACCACTTGTATATAAGCCACTTCGATTAAAAGAGTTATCATCATTTGAAAAACCGATTGGAGATTGTCCAATCATTGAGAGTTGATTATTTCCCATTTGAGAAACTTGAGAATCAGTTTTATTTGTTGAAACAATGGTCTGATTATTACTATTATTTGATGCTATTGCATCTGTTAAAACAAACTCCTCTGGTTCTTCTCTTAAAAGCTTTTCATGTTTCTCTTTCATCTCTGCAATTTTATCTGCAAAAGTTTTCCTCATCCAGTTTGATAAATCAACACTTGATGAGGGTTTGGGAAATGTTTTTAAAAAATCCTCCAAATCTAAGTGTAGCTCTCTTGCATTTTGATATCGTTTTGATACATCTTTCTCAAGAGCCTTCATAACAATTTTTGATAGTGCTGGTGGATATTTTGGATTAATTTCATCTGGAGGAGTTATTGGATCTTCTGTAATCATTTTAAGAGTTTTAAGTTCAGAATCAGAACGGAACAGTCTTTTTCCTAAAGTAATCTCATATAAAACGATTCCCAATGCAAAAACATCAGAACGACCATCTAATTTTTTACCAAGAGCCTGCTCTGGAGACATATAGGCAAATTTACCTTTTAGTGTACCTGCACGTGTCTCTTGTGATTGTGTTGCAGCTTTTGCAATTCCAAAGTCAACAATTTTAACAGTTCCCATAAATGTAACAAGTATATTTTGAGGGGATATATCTCTATGAACTATATCTAATGGAGTTCCATACATATCTGTAAGTGTATGTGCATAGTGAAGCCCCTCTGCTGCTTGAGACATTATATTTGCAGCAAACTGTATTGGTAAAAAATGCCCCTGTTTTATGGATGTTTGTAATATACCTTTTATATCATCACCAGATATATACTCCATTGCAATATAGTAGGCATTTTGTTCATTACCTAAATCATAAATCTGAACAACATTTGGATGATTTAGTTTTGCAGCAATTCTTGCTTCATCAAGAAACATATTTACAAAATCTCTATCATGTGTAAAGTGTGGAAGAATCTTTTTTATTACAACAAGTTTTTCAAATCCCTCTACCCCTAACTGTTTTGCTAGCCATATTTCAGCCATACCCCCTGTTGCAATTTTGTCAAGAAGTATGTATTTTCCGAAGTTCATAGCCATCAGGACTCCCTAATAAAACGATATATGATAAATTCTTTTCACATCTCTGTCAATAAAATCTCTATTTTTTGAAAAAAAATAGAGATTTTATAATAAAACAGAAAAAAAATTAATAAAATTAACAAATATAATATTTTAATTTAAAAATACTTTGATTTAAAAATAAAAAGCAAAGTATAAAATAAACAATAACATTTTAAAAAATATTTTTCAAATAAACAAAATATAAAAAACAAAGAATATATAAAAATTAAAAAAAATTATTTTTTTATTTTTTCAAGTAAAGAGTCATAAAGCGTATTTCTTCCAATAGTTTCATCTGATATACTTAATTTATCACAATTTTTACTATTTTTTTTACAAAAATATAGAAACATAATAAAAAGTCTTTTTTTCTCACCTCTATTCTCAATTTTATCAATATTATCAATAAAAAAATCAAATCCCTCACTTGTTCCAAGAGATAGCTTAAATATAAGTTTACTCTCTAAATCAGGCTGATTATCAGAAAAAAGCTCTATTATTTTTGTTAAATTATTTTGTGTAAAATAGAAGAATGATAAAGCTTTTTTAAATCTTAACTCCCCTTTTGATTTTTTATAGGCAGTATAGAACTGATTAGTTGCATTAATTGTATCTCCTTTCCTTAAAAGCATTAAACCATTCATTAAAAATATATCTGGAATCCCTTTATATTTTATTTTAATTTCATTGTATGTGGATTCAAACTCTTCATCAAGTCCCTCATAAAGATAGTAGGCCATTTTTTGAAGATATTGATATTTTGTTTTTGGTTTTAATAGTTTAGTTTTTAAAACAGTGTTTTTAAAGTAGTTGGAGTCCTCTTCATAATAGTAAAGAACTCGATAGTACTCTATAATATTATTTTGTTCATTTTTTAAAGTGGATAAGTTATAACCATTATTTAAGTTTGTAACTAAACTTTTATAATATTCTGTTTTTTTCTGAGTTTTTTGAGATACAAAAACAGAAAAAATGGTGTATCCTGCAACAGAAAACATAAAAATTATAGCTAAAAGTAGAAGATATTTTTTAGATTTTCCATATTCAAACTCTTTTTCTAACCCAGTTAAAAACTCATCATCAACTACTTTTGTTTGTTTTGGTATCTCTCCAATAAAAGTACCAGATGGATCTAACTCTTTTATTGATGTTACTAATGTTTGTTCTATATTTATTACTGCATCTGTTTGTTCACTTTTTTTAAAATGTTTTTGAAAGCTATTTTTAATATCAGCCCCTTCTGGACTCAACTCATATGCTTTTAGGAGAAGTATTTTACCTTTTTCAATCATGTTTTGTGAAAATAGAACTTCTGATATATAATAATAACTCTCAGCTTTAAGGGAATCAATTTTAATTGCCTCTTTAAAAACATCAATTGCTTTTAGAGGTTCTCCAAGTTTCACATAACATTTTCCAATAAGATAAAGTGGTTCAATAAATTTTGGAAAATATTGAATACCATTTTGTGCAATTCTTATAGATTCATCATACTTTTTTTTTGAAAATAGTCTTTTAGATAATGGATAAAAAGCAACTGATTTAGGGTTATTTTTTAAATAACGAACAAGATCTAAATCACCAAGTTTATATAACTCCTCAAGCTCTTCAAGATATTGTTGCTCCAAAAACACCTCCCTAAAATAGAGAACTATAACTATTTAAATTCTATAACATAAAATAGTACAAAATCAAAAAGAAATTTATTTTATATTAATTTAGTTAAAAAATCTTAAACTATTTTTTTTGTTGTTAAAAACTTTAAAATTAATTAAAATTTAAAATTAATTTAGAAAAATATTATTATAAAGATAAATATATTGAATTGACTCTATTAAATAGATAAAATCAGATTTTTTATGTCTGAGGTTTTATGTTTAAAAATAGATTATCAAAAACAATTACAGCTATTGCAACTCCAATTGGTGAAGGGGGAATCTCTATTATTAGAATATCAGGAAATGACTCTCTATTAATTTTTAAAAATATTTTTTTTCTAAAAAATGGAAAAAATATAGATATTAATAGTATTAAACCAAGATATTGCTATTTTGGCTTAATAAAAAAAGATAATATAACTCTTGATGAGGCTGTTGTAATATATTTTAAAGCACCCAACTCATTTACAGGTGAAGATATTGTTGAATTGCAGGTTCATGGAGGTTTGATTACAACAGAATCAATTCTAAAATTTGTGATAGAGATGGGAGCTATTTTAGCAGAAAAAGGGGAGTTTACAGAGAGAGCCTTTCTTTATGGTAAAGTAGACCTTATTCAGGCTGAATCTGTTTTAGAGTTGATAAAATCAAGAAATACACCTGCTCACCTTAATGCAGCAATGCAACTTCGAGGTGAACTTTCTGAAAAGTTAAAAGAGATAAAAGAGGAGCTTTTTAAAATAGTAACAATTACAGAGGCCTCAATAGATTTTCCTGATGAAAACTACGATTTTTTAGAGGGATATAAAATTCCTGAGAAACTTACAGATATAAAAAACTCTTTATCAAAACTCTCAAACTCATACTATGATGGAAAAATATTCTCAAAAGGAGGAACTATTGCAATTGCTGGAGCACCAAATGCTGGAAAATCCTCTCTTTTAAATACTCTGCTAAAAACAGATCGAGCACTTGTCACAGAGATTGCCGGAACAACAAGAGATTATATTGAGGCAGATTTGCATCTTAATGGAGTTCCAATCACATTAATAGATACAGCAGGGTTAAGAAGTAGTGAGGAGATTATTGAAAAAGCTGGAATTGAGTTATCTATTAAAAAAGCAAAAGAGGCTGATTTTACACTATTTTTAGTTGATGAACGGGGACTTTTTGGCGAAACAGAGGTTATTTATAACTCACTTTCTGATAATAAAAAAATTATCATTCAAAATAAATTGGATAAAATGAGCAATAAATTTGACTATAGTGAGCTTCAAATTTCTGCAAAATTTGATAAAAATATAGATGAATTACGAGAGCTTTTATATAAAAAGCTTACAAATCAGAGTTTTCAATCAGGAGATCTTTTTATCGCAAATGAGAGACATAAATATCATATTGATTTTGCCTTAAAATCAATTAAAGAGGCTCTAAATGTGATTAAATCAAAACATCCTCTTGAGTTTATTGCGAGAGAGTTAAGAGACTCTATCAATGAAATTGGAGCCGTTTTAGGTGAAACAACAACAGAGGATATTCTTGGAAATATATTTAGTAATTTTTGTATTGGAAAATAAAATAGTTAGATTTTCCATAGAAAAATAAAATACCAATCTCTCTTTCTTTATAAAAGAGAAAACTATTTAATTTTTAAATGTAATATTTTATTATTAGAATGATGGTTTTATATGAAGAATAATAAATCGATCTTTATACCTCAACCCACCTTGAAAGAATGATTCATTATTTTTAACACCTAAATTGATATTTAAAATCCAAGGAATTCTTAAATTTAAACTTAGTTCATCCCCCTCTATTTTTTTGGGAGTAAAATAAAGAAATTGATTATTGGGTAATATTATTTTTTTCTGTTCTGTTACTTTAACCTCAACTTTCTCTGTTTTTAAAAGTTTAAATTCTGAAAAGTTTGTTATTGAGTCAAATGATTTTTTTATCTCTGCTAACTCTGTTGAAACACCAGTTTCATTGGTTGATGCCATTATAACCACAACTTCAAAAAAAACAGTTTTTTCAATGGACTCAATTGTATCTTGTGAAACTACAAGTTTCTCTTTTTGTTCAACTTTATTTAAAACAGATATTTCATCTTTTTTTGGAGTAGTTTTAATTTCATTTTTTGAAACTGGAAAAAATGAACCAATATAGTAGCCAATAACAAGAAGTGCAACTATTGCAAAAGCTTTATTAATAATGCTTTTCATAAATACTCCAAACACATAATAAGTATTAGACATAAAAAATCTACTTTTATTCAAAAAAATGTGATATATATCACATTTTTTTTGTTTTAGCTACTATTTTATTAAATTATCTCTTTATAAAAAAAATAAAATAGATTAAAAAATATATAAAATTATAGAAAAAAAAGTTTTTTCTTTTGATTCTCTTGATTTGAGAGAGGTTTTGTATTATAAGTATTTTTTTTGTTTTAAAATAGTTTTTAAAAATATTTTTAGGATTTTTTTATGAAAAAAATACTCTATTTTTTTATTTTAATAGTTTTTATTTCATGCTCAAAAAAAGAGAAAGAGTTTCAAACACTCTCTTTTTGGGGGATGGGAACTTCACTTTCTGTTATTTATGAAGGAGAAAAAAATTCTCAATTAGAACAAGATATTATTAGTTATATAAGAGAATTTGAAAAAGAGGCAAGCTACCATAATCATGAAAGTAAAATATCTGAAATTAACAAATTAGGTCATCAAAAAGAGATTGAAATATCAAATGAGTTATGTCAAATTATAGAAAAATCCATCAAATTTGCAAAAGATACTGATGGTGCTTTTGATATAACATATAAAAGTGAGGGTTTTTTATGGGATATTGAAAAAGAGAGTGTTCCAAATAGTGATGATATTGAAAAATATAAAAAATTAGTAGGAGTTGATTTTTTAAATGTAGATTGTGATAAAAATATTATCTCTACAAAAAAAGAGGGGGTAAAAATTGATGTTGGTGGAGTTGCAAAAGGGGCTACAATAGATAAAACCTCCAATATTTTAAAAAAATATGGTAAAAAAGATTATTTAATAAATTATGGTGGAGATATTCTTGTTTGTGGAAAAAAAGGAAGTAGAGATTGGAAATTAGGAATAAAAGACCCCTTTAATAAAGATGAATTTTTTAAAATAATTGAAATCAAAGGAAAATCGTGTTATAGTAGTGCCACTTCTGGAGATTATGAGAGATATTTTGTTAAAGATGGGAAAAAATATTCACATATTATAGACCCTAAAACTGGTTATCCTGTTGAAGGTGCTCACTCTGTAACAGTTATTGCAGATAATGCAACTATTGCTGATGCTCTTGCAACTGCTATATCAGTTCGACATTATGATGATGATTTCATAAAAAAGATTATGAAAAAATTTGATATTAAAGTGTATCTTTTGTCTGGAGAGTCTCTTAAACTAAAAGAGTATTAATAAAAAAATAGTTAAAACATAACTATTTTTATTGAATTTTATAATTTTTTTAGAAAAATTGCTTAATAAGGGCTATAATGAGAGATATTATTGAACATTTAGGTGTTGTTGAAGATGTTGTTGAAGATAAAATTATTGTCTCTGTTGTAACAAAATCGGCTTGTGCATCATGCCATGCAAAAGGGGCATGTTCGATTGCAGATTTAAAGGAGAAGTATATTGAGGCAAAGGCTTCTGAAGAGATTTTAAAAAAAGGGGATAAAGTTATAGTTCAAATGGAACAGAAACTTGGCTTCTTAGCCCTATTTTTAGGTTATCTTTTACCTTTTATTGTTGTAATAACTGCTTTATTAATCTCTTCTGCCCTTCTTAGTGAGGTTATTGCAGCAGGAGTTTCGCTTCTTTTTTTAGTTATTTACTACTTCTCTTTGTATTTTCTAAGAAAAAAATGGAGAGATACTTTTAAATTTATAGTAAAAAAAATAGATGGTGATACTCCATTACATCTATTATAAATAGTAAACTTTTTGATGTTTTGTTTGAAATTATATTTTTTTATTTTCAAATAGTAAACTTTTGATGTTTTGTTTGAAATTATATTTTTTATTTTCAAATAGTAAAAGTGTAAAGGAGTTACAAATGGACACTATTATTGTAGCATCCCTTGTCTCTCTTGGGGGAATCGGTTTTTTTGCAGCCATTTTACTTTTTGGTGCAGCAAAAAAATTTAAAGTTGAGGAGGACCCTAAAATAGATGAGGTGAATGAGGCTCTTCCTGCCGCAAACTGCGGTGGATGTGGTTATGCAGGATGTAGAAATTTTGCAGAGGGTATTGTAAAAAAAAACTCTCTTGATGGATTCTTCTGCCCAGTTGGAGGGAATACTCTGATGAAGCAGATTGCAGAAATAATGGGCTTAACAGCACAAGAGAAAGAGCCAATGGTTGCTGTTGTTAGATGCTCTGGCTCCTTTAAAAACTCTCCAGCAAAAAACCAATTTGATGGAGTTTCAAGCTGTAAATCTGCTCACATGCTTTATGCAGGACCAGGTGGTTGCCCAAATGGTTGTCTTGGACTTGGAGATTGTGTTATATCTTGCCCATTTGATGCAATTAAAATATCTTCTGAAACAGGTCTTCCTATTGTTGATGAAGAGAAATGTACTGCATGCAATAATTGTGTTGTTGCATGTCCTCGCTCAATTATTGAACTTAGAAACAAAGGAAAGAAAAATAAAAGAGTCTTTGTTTCTTGTATTAATAAAGAGAAAGGAGCTGTTGCAAAGAAAAACTGCTCTGCTGCATGTATTGGTTGTGGAAAATGTGTTAAAGAGTGTCCTTTTGATGCAATTGTTTTAGAAAACAACCTTGCATACATTGATTTTGAAAAATGTAAACTTTGTAAAAAATGTGTTCTTGTTTGCCCAACAGGTGCTATTCTTGCTGTAAATTTTCCTGAACCCAAAAAAGTTGAATCTATAGACAAAAAAGAGCTAGTAGAATCAAAAAGAGAAAAAATTGAGACTCCAAACCCCACTCAAAAAAACATGAAAAACAGTGAGGATAACTCTAAAGAATCAAATAGTGAAAAATCTGAAAACCCCTCCCAAAATGGAGCTTTAAAAAAATCAGATGAAAATAACTCAACTAAAAAAGAGTTATCTATGGAGGAGAGATGAGTATATTAAAAACTTTTAAATTGGGTGGAATTCATCCAAAAGAGGGAAAACTATCTGCAAACTCCCCTATTAAAGTTTTTCCACTCCCAAAAACAGTCTATATCCCTGTTTCACAACATATTGGTGCTCCTGCAACAGTTCTTGTTGCAAAAGGTGAAACTGTTAAAACTGGTCAACTTATTGCAAAAGGAGAAGGGTTTATCTCTGCAAATATACACTCAAGTATTACAGGAAAAGTGGCTAAAATTGACGAAATTGTCGACTCCTCTGGATATCCTAAAAAAGTTATTGTTATTGATAGAGCAAATGAGGAGATTTGGTGCGATAATATAATTAACTCAGATCCAAATACAACTAAAGAGTTTACTCCCGAAGAGGTAAAACAGAAAATAAGAGAGGCAGGAATTGTTGGTTTGGGTGGAGCAACTTTTCCAAGCCATGTTAAAATGAGTGTTCCTGAAGGAAAAACAGCAGAATATCTTATTATTAATGCAGTTGAATGTGAACCATATTTAACATCAGACCATCGTTTAATGCTTGAGAAAGGGGATGAGATTCTAAAAGGAATCTCCATAATGATGAAAACTCTTAACACAAAAAAAACATTAATTGGTATTGAAAATAATAAAAAAGATGCAATTGAACATCTTCAAAAACTATCAAAAAACTACTCTGGAGTTGAGGTTATATCTTTAAAAGTTCAATATCCTCAAGGTGGAGAAAAACAGCTTATTGATGCTCTTATAAAAAAAGAGGTTCCATCAGGAAAACTTCCAATTGAGGTTGGTTGTGTTGTTCAAAATGTTGGAACAGCTTTTGCAGTATATGAAGCATTATATAAAAATAAACCACTTATAGAGAGAGTTGTAACAGTAACAGGTGATAGTGTAAAAGAGCCATCAAACTTTCTTGTAAGAATTGGAACACCTATTGAATCTCTGATTGAGGCTGTTGGTGGTCTTCCTGAAACTGTTGCAAAAGTTGTTAATGGTGGTCCAATGATGGGAAAAGCATTAAGCAATCTATCTGCACCTGTAACAAAAGGAACATCTGGAATTCTTTTAATTGATAAAAAAGAGGCTTCCAGAAAAATTCCCAAAAATTGTATTAGATGTGCACGTTGTACAATGGTTTGCCCAATGGGACTTGCCCCCTACTTACTTGAAAATTTGACAAACCGAAAACTGTTTGAATCATCAGAAAAAGAGGGTATTATGGATTGTATTGAGTGTGGTTCTTGTAGTTATACATGTCCAGCCAATAGAGCTCTATTAGATATGATAAGAGTTGGTAAAAGTGAGGTTAATACAATTAGAAGCAAAAGGGTAAAAAAATAGTTTAAGAGGATGAAATGGGTCAATCACAACTAATAATTTCACACTCACCACATATAAAGGGAAAAGACTCTATTGAGTCTATTATGTATGGTGTTGTTATAGCTATGCTTCCTGCACTTATGGCATCTGCATGGTTTTATGGTATTGGTGCACTAAAAGTTGTTATATTTTCAGTTATATTTTCAGTTATATTTGAGTTTTTAATTCAAAAATATCTCCTTAAAATTGAACCAACAGTAAAAGATGGTTCTGCAATAGTAACAGGTATTCTTCTTGGATTTAATCTACCAAGCTCTCTTCCTATATGGATGATTGGAGTTGGAGCTCTAGTTGCAATTGGAATTGCAAAACTCTCTTTTGGGGGATTAGGTAAAAATCCATTTAATCCTGCATTGGTTGGTCGTGTTTTTCTTCTTGTATCTTTTCCAGTTGAGATGACAAGTTGGCCAAGACCACTTGATACAAGAACAATGCTTTCTATTCCAGATGCTTTAACTGGTGCAACACCTCTTGGATTAATAAAAGAGGGAGTTGCAAAAGGTGAACCAATTGCAGAGATTATGAAAAATGCACCATCCCATTTAGATGCTCTTTTTGGTGCTATTGGTGGCTCTGTTGGTGAGGTTTCTGCATTAGCTCTTATTGTTGGTGGTTTATATCTATTGTATAAAAAAATAATAACTTGGCATATACCTATCTCTTTTTTAGGAACTATTGCTATTTTTAGTGGTGTATTTTGGTTAATTCAACCAGAAAAATATGTAGATCCTCTATATCATCTTTTAACTGGGGGTATTCTTCTTGGAGCCTTTTTTATGGCAACAGATATGGTAACCTCCCCTATGAGTAAATTAGGTATGCTATTTTTTGGGGCTGGTGCAGGATTAATTACAATATTGATTCGTCTTTTTGGTGCATATCCAGAGGGAGTCTCTTTTGCTATCCTTATTATGAATGCCATTGTTCCACTAATTAATATTGCATTCAAACCAAAACGTTTTGGAGAGGTGAAAAATGGCTAAAAAAGAGTCCACTTTAGTTGGTATGTTACTATCTTTAACTTTAATATCTGCAATTGCTGCACTATCTCTTGGTTTTACCTATAAGGTAACACTTGGTCCAATAACAAAATCAAAATTAGAGAAAAAACTATCAGCTATAAAAGAGGTTGTTCCTCAATTTAATAATAATCCAGATGCTGAAAAATACCCTGTTGAGGGGTTTGATGGATTAGAGTTTTATCCTGCAAAAAAAGATGGTGTTTTAGTTGGAACAGCAGTAAAAACTTTCACCCAAAAGGGATTTAGTGGTGAATTTTGGTTAATGGTTGGTTTTTTACCAGATGGAACTATAAATAATATATCTGTTTTGGAGCATAAAGAGACTCCAGGATTAGGAAGTAAAATGGGTGAAAACTCCTTTAAAGGTCAGTTTAATGGTAAAAATCTTGACAAATTTAATGTAAAAGTAAAAAAAGATGGTGGTGATATTGATGCAATTACAGCATCTACAATAAGTTCAAGAGCATTTGGTGATGCAGTTGAACGTGCATTTAATGGATTAAAAAAAGGAGGTAAACAATGAGTCTTGTAAAAGAGTTTACCAAAGGGATAATAAAAGAGAATCCAGTCTTTGTTCTTCTCTTAGGAATGTGTCCAACATTGGGTGTTACAACATCTGCAAAAAATGGTTTAGGTATGGGATTGGCAACAATGTTTGTTTTAATTGCATCAAATTTTGTTGTGTCATCAGTAAAATCATTAATTCCAGATAAAGTTAGAATTCCAGCCTTTATTGTTATTATTGCCTCATTTGTAACAATAGTAGATTTATCAATGGCTGCATATTTACCAGCATTACATGCTCAATTAGGAATTTTTATACCTCTAATTGTTGTTAACTGTATTATTCTTGGTCGTGCAGAGGCATTCGCATCAAAAAATTCACCAATTGCTTCGATTATTGATGGTATTGGAATGGGGTTAGGATTTACTCTTGCATTAACCCTTTTAGGAGCTGTTAGAGAGATTTTAGGAAGTGGTTCTCTTTTTGATTTTAGATTTTTACCAAATGATGCAAATACAATGCTACTTTTTGTAATGCCTCCAGGAGCATTTATTGCTTTAGGTTTTTTAATTGCAATTGTAAATAAAATCAAAAAGGCTTAGGAGGTATTATGGAATATATAATTATTATAATTGCTGCAATATTTGTAAATAATGTTGTATTTGCACAATTTCTAGGTATTTGCCCATTTTTGGGTGTTTCAAGTAAAATATCAACATCTGCTGGAATGGGAGGTGCTGTTCTATTTGTTATGACAATAGCAACAGTTGTAACTTGGACAATTCAAAAAACTATTTTAGTTCCATTTGGGATTGAGTTTATGCAAACAATAACATTTATTCTTGTTATTGCATCTTTAGTACAGATGGTTGAGATTATTTTAAAAAAGATATCTCCATCACTATATCAGGCTTTAGGAATATTTTTACCACTAATCACAACAAATTGTGCAGTTCTTGGGATTGCAATTCTTGCAATCCAAAAAGATTACAATCTTATTCAAAGTGTTGTTTTTTCAGCAGCAACCGCTATTGGTTTTGCCTTAGCTCTGATTATCTTTGCAGGATTAAGAGAGCATCTTGATGGAATAGATGTTCCAAAAGGTATGAAAGGAGTTCCTATTGCATTAATAACTGCAGGTCTTATATCACTTGCTTTTATGGGATTTGCTGGTCTTGTTTAAACTTTTTTAATCAAATAATAGACAAAAAATAAAAAATGTAGTATATTTTTTAGCTGTTTTAATAGTTTCAAAAAGATATTTTATCTTTTTTTTGGTTTATTACTAATTTTTTGTGAGGAGTTATGGTACTAAATTTTATTTTATTGGTTGTTGGTTTTGTTATTTTAATTCTAAGTGGTGATAAACTTGTTGATGGTGCTGTGGCAGTTGCACACAAAGCAAAAATATCTCCTCTTGTTATTGGGATGACAATTGTTGCATTTGGAACATCTGCACCAGAGCTTATTGTTAACATACTTTCAGCTGTTAAAGGAACAACAGATTTAGCTGTTGGTAATATTATTGGAAGTAATATTATAAATGTTATGATTATTTTAGGGATAACAGCTATTATATATCCTCTTTCTGTTCAGAAAAATACAACTTGGATAGAGGTTCCTCTAAGTTTACTTGCTGTTGTTATGGTATTTGTTTTAGGTAATGATATTTTAATAGATAAAGCATCTGAATCAGTTCTTACAAGAAGTGATGGTATTGTTCTTTTAGCCTTTTTTGTAGTATTCTTATACTACTCTTTTAGTATTGCAAAGGATGGTAGTAGTGATGATGTTGAGATTCCTCAAATAAAAACTATTTTAGCAATTGTCTTTATTTTGGGTGGAGTTTTAGGTCTATTTTTAGGTGGAAAGCTTATTGTAGATTCAGCAGTATCTATTGCAAAAGATTTTGGAATGGGGGAAAAATTTATTGGATTAACAATTGTTGCCCTTGGAACATCTCTTCCTGAACTTGTTACATCTGTTATCGCTGCAACAAAGAAAAATAGTGATATTGCTATTGGTAATGTTGTTGGAAGTAATATTTTTAATGTTTTTTTTGTTTTAGGAATTAGTGCAGTAATTACTCCAATAAAATTAACAGCATCAATAAATATTGATATATTAATGGCAATTTTTGCAAGCTTTTTAATGTTCATATTTATTTTTACAAGAAGTAAAAATCGCTCAATTGATAGAGTTGAGGGTTCAATATTTATTCTTTTTTATGCTGTTTATCTTGGTTATTTGATATATAATCTATAAAAATTAAAATAGAGATTTAAAAAAAGAGTTTTTTATTGTAATTTATCCAACTCTTTTCTAACCTCTGTTCTAATCTGTTCAACAGAGTGATAACCAACAAATTTATGTTTGATTTTACCATCAGAACCAATCATTATAAGTGTTGGAAATGCTTTAATGTCAAACTGTTTCTCATTTTCAGGAGTACCAATAAGCATTGGATAGTTTACACCCATCTCTCCAGCAAAAAAATCAATCTCCTCTACTCCTGGAAAATTAGATACAGAGTGAACTCCAAGTAAAACCACTCCCTTATCTGAACATTGATTTACAAACTCCGCTAAAACAGGAATCATTTTTTTGCAAGGTGGACACCAAACTCCCCAAAAATCAACAAGAATTACTCTTCCTTTATATTGTGAAAGAGTAACAGTTTCACCTGTTGTATTTTTAAGTGAAAAATCATAAACTTTCTCTGAACTATCAACATTTTTTGAATTGATGCTCCCTTTTGAGTCACTATTGGATGCTTTAGTAGTTTTTACTTCAGTTTTATCTGAACTAATATTACTATTTTTTGAGCATCCAACAATAAATAAAA
Source organism: Anaeromyxobacter dehalogenans (assembly GCA_020718465.1). Lineage (GTDB taxonomy): Bacteria > UBP6 > JAFGXH01 > JAFGXH01 > JAFGXH01 > JAFGXH01. The sequence continues at coordinate 23,137 of DYRY01000002.1, forward strand.
GGGTAAAAACAGTCATAAAAAATCTCATTATAAAATCTCCTTACAAAAAGTATTTAAAATATAAATACATCTTATTTATATGTCAACCATTAAAATTAAATTATTAACAATCTTATAAAATAACTCTTTTTTACTATAAAAAAATAAATAAATTAGAAATATATAAAACATGTTTTACAAAATATTTTATTTTTGATAGAATCTATTTTTTTATTGGAGTAGTTATGGAGTTTTTTATATCACCAGCAATAAAAACATTAATAGATTTAGCACTTCAGGAGGATATTCCAAATGGAGATATTACAACAATGTTTACAACAAAAAAAGATACAAATGTATCTGGTTATGTTGTCGCAAAAGAGGAGCTTGTTTTTTGTGGATTACCTCTTATAAGGGCTATTTTTGAAAAAATTACATCTAAAAATATAATAATTACAGAGAAAAATAGCTCTGATTATCAAAAAACTGATTTGGAAGTTAAAATTATTCAACTTGCAGAAGAGGGAGAGTTATTACAGAAAGGAGAAATAGCTTTTAGATTTGATGGAGATGCAAGAGCAATTTTAATGGCAGAGAGAACTATACTGAATTTTCTTCAACGTTTATCTGGAATTGCAACAATGACAAGAAAGTATGTTCAAGAGCTTGAGGGAACTAAAATAAAAATTGTGGACACAAGAAAAACAGCTCCTGGATTTAGAGCACTTGATAAATATGCTGTTAGAGTTGGTGGTGGATATAATCATCGAATGGGATTGAGTGATGGAGTATTAATAAAAGAGAATCATATTATTGCTGCTGGGTCAATAACAAAAGCGATTGAATCTGTTAGAAAAAATGCTCCACACACATCAAAAATAGAGGTTGAGACAACAACAATAAAAGAGGTTGAGGAGGCTTTAAAATCTGGAGCAGATATTATAATGCTTGATAATATGAGTATTGAGATGATGAGAGAGGCAATAGTATTAATAAATAAAAAGGCTTTAATAGAGGTTTCTGGAAATGTTACAATTGAGAGATTATCCAAGTTAAGAGAGCTTGATATAGATTTTATATCAACTGGTGCAATAACTCACTCAATAAAAGCTGCTGATTTAAGTATGAGATTCGAGCATATAACAAAATAATCTTTTTTTATAAAAAAAAATGAAAATAAATCTGTTTACATCTGTTTTTCAGAAGAAAAATTAAAAATAAAACTATTTATATCTGTTTTTCAGAAGAAAAATTAAAAAAAAACTGTTTATATATTTTTTTCACAGTAGTTTGAGATAGAACACTCATCACATTTTGGTTTTTTAGCTTTACAAACATATCTTCCATGTAAAACTAGAAGATGATGAGCATCTAAAATATATTTTTTAGGTGTTATTTTTATTAAATCATCTTCAACATCATTTACAGTAGCACCTTTTGATAAACCAATTCGTTTCGAAACTCTAAAAACATGAGTATCAACAGCTATTACAGGTTTTTTGTAAAGAATATTAAGTAAAACATTTGCGGTTTTTCTTCCAACTCCTGAAATAGAGATTAATTCATCAAAATTATCAGGAATTTTATTATTAAATCTCTCTTTAATATCTTTTGCTGCCTCAATAATAAATTTAGCCTTATTTTGATATAATCCGATTGATTTTATAAAATTTTTTAGTTCTTCTTCACCTAAATCTATAAAATTTTGAGTAGTTTTACAAAATTCATAAAAATTTTTTGTTGCTTTATTAACAGATATATCTGTTGCTTGTGCAGATAAAATAACAGAAACCATTAATTGAAAATCTGTTTCATAAATTAGTTCTGTTTTTATATTTTCTATAGTTTCTAATAGTGTTTTAAATATCTCATTTATATTTTTTTTCTTCATGTAAACCTCAACAAATCATGTAAAAGATAAATATAGATATTTTTTTTTCAACTAAAATAAACAATTAATTAATTCTTTAATAACTTTTTTTTTGTGTTGTTTATAATATACCACAACATCAAGACCAAAAATAAATAAAACTCTATAATAATAAAAACTCAATGAGTAATAT
>DYRY01000002.1:25278-29259 GCA_020718465.1 Anaeromyxobacter dehalogenans
ATCAAGACCAAAAATAAATAAAACTCTATAATAATAAAAACTCAATGAGTAATATTAAAAAAAAATCAAGAAAAAAAAATTTTTATAAAAAATTTTATTTTATGACAAAAGCACTAAAATATAACATCTAAAACTGTGATATTGGTGTCATATTTTTATATTAAAAAATTGTAAATAGCTATTTTTAAAGAGTTTTTGTTGAGTTAAATTACTTTTTTGATTTAATTTTTAGGAGGAGCTATGAAAAGGTTATTGGTTGTTTTAATGATTTTGGTTTTAAAGCTGGTTTAAACTACTCACTATTTGATGATGGAGATACAAATAAAAGTAACTCATTTGATGACTCATTTGGAGGATTTACAGTTGGTGGATTTTATAAACTTGTTTTTAATGATTTTTTATTTTTAAAAACAGAGATATTATTGAGTAAAGATTTATATCCAACTCAATATTGTCATGAACCATCAAATACTTTTAGTACATATAATTTAAAAATCCCTTTTATTTTAAATTTATCATCAAAATATATTAATATTTATGGTGGAATTTATTACAGTAGAATTATTTTTGAAACAGAATCAGAAGGCAATGATGTTGCAAGTGATTGGTTTGATAAAAACGATTTTGGATTAACCATTGGTCTCTCTTTTAATATTAATGAGAATATTTTTATTGATGGTAGAGTTTATTTTGGTAAAAATATTTATCGAGATGAATTCCCCGTTTATAACAGAAGTTTGGAATTATCCCTTGGTTACAATTTCTAATCTTATCTTTATCCACTTTTATTTTAGAATTGATTTTATAGAATTTTAGAAAAATAGTTTTTAATTCTTGAGATAACATTCTCTTTTTCAACAATCTCAAATGTACTCATCTCATGCTCTTTACCAAAATGGAGTAAGCCAAGTGCTGCTGCATATTCAGGATGTTTGATTAAATCTGTTAACCCACGAATATTCTCATGTGGAAAGCCAATTCTAACACTTTTTTTGTAGATAATCTCTGCCAACATCTGAATTCCATTCAGATTCGCTGTTCCACCAGTTAAAACAAGCCCTGATGGAATTTTATCTAATAGATTTACTTTATTTAAATCCTCTTTTATAAGTAGAAATAGTTCACTAACTCTTGCCTCAATTATTTCAGATAAAACTTGAAGAGGGATTTGGTGATTTTCATCTAAATCTATATTCTGATTCTCACTTATTTGAGATGAAAGTGCATAACCATACTGAAGTTTTAATTTTTCTGCTTTATCTATTGGTATTTGAAGTGAAAGTGCTAAATCATTTGTGATATTATATCCACCAATTGGAATAATATGAGAAAACCAAATACTTCCATCACGATAAACTGATAGTGTTGATGTTGCATATCCAATATCAATTATGGCAACACCTAAATCTTTCTCATCTTTTGTTAAAACACCATAAGCAGATGCAATTGGTGCAAAAACCATAGATTGAACTTCAATATCATTTTGATTTACACAGTTTATAACATTTCTTGCAGAGGAGGCATTTGCTAATGCAACATGAACAGAGACCTCCAAGCTATTTCCTGTCATACCAATTGGATTTTTTATTCCTCTTTGATCATCTATAATATACTCTTGAGGAATAATATGAATTATCTCTTTATTTTGTGATAGAAAAGAGTCTTTACACTTTTTTAAAGCTTTATCAACATCACTTTGAGTTACCTCTGTATCATTTGCAGCAACAACCCCTTTTGAGTTAACACTTTTTATATGATCACCTGAAATTGTTATTAATGCTTTTGTAACTGTTGTTGTTGCCATGTTTGATGCAGACTCAATCGATTGCTCAATAGCCTTTACTGTTTGAGAGATATTGATAACATTCCCCTTTTTTATTCCATCTTTTGAGTAACTTTTACCAACTCCAATAATATTTATAACACCATTAGCCTCAATCTCACCAATAATGGTTTTAATTGTACCACTTCCAATATCAATACCAACAATCTGATTTGTTCCGGAAGATTTATTCATTGATTCCCCCTTTTTTTAGTTTAACAACTGCACTATCACTCTCTTTCATCTCTTGAAATGCAATTAGTAAAACCTCTTTTTTCTCTTTGTTAAAGTGATTTAATATATCTTTTGCTTTCTTTAAATTATCTTCAAAAGAGTCAAAACCTAAAAGAATTTTGCCTCTACTATTTTTAAATATAATTTCATATCCTCTAAAAAGAGTCTTATGAATCTCTGATATCTCAAATTCGTTTGGTAATATAGTTTTTGCTAAATCTCTTAACATCTCCATTTCTGATATGTTATTAATAAATTCAGAGTGGCTTTGCTCATAAAAATCTATATTCAGACCAGAAAAAATAGTATAATCTCCAATATCAGAGTATGATATTTTTAAAAATATTTTATAATCGTTACCATAGTAGTAGAGTTTATCAATAAAAACTACACCTTTAATTTTATGTTCCTCAAGAGAGATTTTAAGAGTATCTGGTAATATTCTTGTTATCACAACCTTTTTAATCCAAGGAAGTTTTAAAAGAGTTTGATTTATCTCATATAAATCAATATCAAATATCGATTTTTTCTCCTCTTGATGAACTTTTTCTAAAAGTTCACTAAATTTATAGTGTTTTACATTTGAAAAAACTATTTTTTTCAAATCAAAAATTGATGCATGTTTAATTGACTCTCTAAAATGGTAGGGAATCAATATAATTAAAGATATGATAATAAAAAAAATAGTTTTTTTTATCATTTTTTATGTATTTTTGCAGAGAGAAGGATTTTCTCACACAACTCCTCAAAAGATATTCCCTCTGCTCTTGCAATTTTTGGAACAAGGCTTGCCTCTGTCATTCCTGGTAGAGTATTAACTTCAAGCAGTTCAACTTTTTCATCTTTTGCCATAAAATCTATTCTTACTGCTCCTGAACACTCTAATATTTGATATATTTCAGAGCTTAATCTTTTAAGTTCTAAATGTAACTCTTCAGAGATTTGAGCTGGATATATATAACTTGTATCACCAGATAGATATTTTGCTTCATAGTCATAAAACTCTCTTTTAGGTTTTATCTCAATTGTACCAATTGCTTCACCATTTAAAACAAAAGTCTGTACCTCTTGCCCTTTAATAAAAGGTTCTACAATAAGTTCACCATATTTAATAATAATCTCGGTTCCATATTTAATAAAATCATCCATATTTTTAATAAGATATACACCAACACTAGAGCCTTCATTAATAGGTTTTAAAACAATAGGAAGGGGAAATGGAGTATCCGAAGGCAGTTTTTTATATGTTTTATATGGTATAACAGGAATATTATAGTGTGATAGAATCTGTTTTGTAAAAATTTTATTCATTGTTAATGCACTAGTAATAACGGAGCTTCCTGTATATGGGATCTCTAAAAGCTCTAAAACTCCCTGAATAATTCCATCCTCACCATAAGTTCCATGAAGAGCATTAAAAACTACATCGGGGTTTATCTCTATAATCTTTTTTAAAAAATCCTTATTGGCTGGATCAATTTTTTCAACAATATAACCAAGTGATATTAAAGCTTTAAAAATTGCCTCACCAGTTTTTAAAGAGACCTCTCTCTCAGAGCTTTTACCACCAACTAATAGAACTATATTTTTCATAAATCCTCAAAAAGAGATATAGCTCATACAATACCCAATTTAATATCTTTTTTTCAACTTTTTGAAAATTTATGTTATTTTTCTATATTTTTAATATAATAATTAATATTTATTGATTTTTTTAATGTTTCTTGGTATTAATGGATATTGCTTTATCAGAGGTTTTTTATGTTTAATTTTGAAGATGAATTTGATGAAGATGAGTTCGATGAAGATGAGTTCGATGAAGATGAGTTTGATGAAGATGAATTTGATGATGATGAATTTGATGATGATGAATTTGATGAAGATGAATTCGATGAAGATGAATTTGATGATGATGAATTTGATGA
>DYRY01000002.1:29359-66299 GCA_020718465.1 Anaeromyxobacter dehalogenans
AATTTGATGAAGATGAATTCGATGAAGATGAATTTGATGATGATGAATTTGATGAAGATGAAGATGATGATTATTAATCAACACTAAAATAGCCCCTTTTGGGGCTATTTTTATATTAAAATAATTTTTTATGGAGGAATAATGAAATTTGTATGTATAATCGTAGTCTTTTTAATTTCATTCTCCCTATTTGCTAAAAATCCTAAAATCATTCACACACCAGTTGAAAAAGCAACTGTTAGTGAAGCTTTAGCAATTGATGTGAATGTAACAGAGGTTCAAGATGTTAATTTTGTGCTTCTTCACTACTGTTCATTTATTGCTCAAGATTGGCAACAAACAGAGATGAATCCCAGTGAGGGAGTTTTTAGAGGTGTAATTAAAGGTGAAGATATGGTAAATGGTGGTATGGTATATTATATCCAAGTTATTGGTAATAATGGAGAAGTTGTCTCTCAACTTGGAAGTCCTGAAATGCCAACATATATTAATACCTTTGTATCTAAAACAAAAAAAGAGAAAAAAAATGTTGAAAAAACAAAAAAAGATAATAATTTAGGTAGTTCTCTTGAGGATGAGTTGATGATGTTTGCTAGTTTTGACACACAAGTTGTGACAGCATCTAAAAAGGCTCAATATTTAAGTGATGCACCTGCGATTATCTCTGTTATTAATAAAAACAACATTAAAAGAACAGGAGCAACAACTCTTGTTGAGCTTTTAAAAAGTATTCCAGGAGTTGAGGTTACAGTTGGAATGACAGGAGAGTATAGAGTTTCCATTCGTGGAGTTAGAAAAGAGGGGAATATTCTGATTTTACTAAATGGAAACAGACTTAATGACTTTTATGATGCAAGAGCTATTTTTGATATTCCTACCGATTTTATTGATAGAGTTGAGGTTATTAGGGGACCAGGTTCTGCTCTTTTTGGTACAAATGCAGTTGCTGGGGTTATAAATATTTTTACAGTTAAAAATGTTTCATCTGCTAAAGTTATGGGTGGTTTAAATAAAAGTTTTGGTACATTTGAAAACTATGCCTATCAGGGAGAGAAATTTAAATTTAATCTATCTGCTGGATATTATCAAACTGATGGTTTACCAGCAACAGTAGATTTAGATAAGGGTGATAAGTGGAGTCTTGTTGGACCATATCAAGGAGATGATCCTGATTTAGCTGGAACAACAAAAGAGTATGATGTTAATCGTTGGAGTAAAACAGGTTATCTGAATATTGGTGGAGAGTTTGGAGATATATCTCTTTCAACTTTTGCAATATACCAACAGAGAGGAACTTGGATTGGTAACTCTTTTGTTGTTGCACCAGATTCCCAGTATGAAACCCTAAAAATTTTACCAGACTTAACATATAAAAAATCCCTTTCAAAAAAAGTGGATTTTCAGGGGAAATTTTTTGCTGATCTTTCAATATACAACAATTTAATCCAAGATAATCCTGATGGTTATATATCCTCAACTTCAAAAGATATATTTGATGATGGAGCTTTAACAAAAGAAAACTACTTTTCATCATCTTATGGTGCCGATTTTCAATTTACATTTGATATTGCAGATAATTTTGATGTTATATCTGGAGTTAGTTTAGAGTATATGAAAATCAATGACTATAATCTTAGCAGAAATTATAGATTAAGTACTGATGAGTATTATGGTAAAAATTTTGGTATTTTTGATGAGAATATAACTATAAACCAAGAGGGAAAAACAAGATATATTCTTGCAGGATATCTACAAGCCGATTATCGTTTAGAGGATTTTGGTTTTATTGCTGGATTTAGATTTGACCACTATAGTGATTTTGGAAATACATTTAACCCAAGATTGGGTATTATTTATAAACCACTTACTACATTAAGTTTTAAACTTCTTTATGGTCAAGCTTTCCGTGCTCCAACATTTAAAGAGCTTTATGATAACACAAATCCTTTACGTGATGGAACTCTTGGCAGAGATAATTTAGAACCTGAAACACTTAAATCTATAGAGCTTGGTTTAGAGTGGAGTTTTGGAAAACATATTTTTAGAGCCAATGGCTTTTATAATATGACAGAGAATCTTCTTGCCTCTTTTGATGAAAGTGGTTCTGGTGGAGTTGGTTTTTATGAAAATAAAGGTAATATTGACTCTTATGGTTTTGAGGCAGAGCTTGTTTTAAATCTTCATAAATATATCTCAATTTTTGGTAATGTATCTTGGTCAGAGTCTATATTTGAGTGGAATAAAGGGGTTTTTAAAGAGACCACTTTCCCAAAATTAGAGGATAAAGATAAAGTTTTATACAACTTTCCAAATATACTTGTTTATGGAGGAGCAAATTTCTATTTTGGTAAATTTAGTGGTTATGTCGCAATGAATTATGTAAATCAAGCAATTAATAATCATAGAAGACCTCTTGAAAGTCTTCATGTTGTTGAAATTCCATATCACTTCTTTTTTCACTTTAGTGTAGCTTATGAGATTGTTAATAATCTTGAAGTTAGAGTTACAGGTAGAGATATTGGAAAACAAAAATACACAGACCCAACAGATGAGTTAGATATTGATGCTTTTGGAACAAAAGGGATGGTTCAACCAGGAGCATCTTACACCCTTTTTGTAACCTATAATTTTTAACCTAGCTGATTTTTTGGAGGAGTTATGAAAGGAATTAAAATACTGTTTTTTGTTATACTAACTATTTTTACTGGATGTGAACGTGATTATGAACAAGAGCTTGATAATGAAGTTGTTGGAAAGCTACTTGTTCCACTTAATGCAAATCGAAACTATATAAGAGTTCAAGAGTCACCAATTGGAAATATGGCAACAGATGCTCTAAAGTACTACATTGAAAAAACAACAACAAAAAAAATTGATATTGCATTTGTTAACTCTGGAGGATTAAGACATGATACTGAAAGATTAGATGGGATCTATCCTATTGGTGATTTTACGAAAGCTATGGCAAAAGAGATTTACCCATTTACAAATATTATGATGATTATGGATGTTACAGGTGCTCAACTAAAAGAGATTTTTGAACACTCTGTTGCTTTTTTACCATCAGCTCAAGCAAGTTTTTTACAAATATCAGGAGATGTTGTTTTAACTGTTGACATAACAAAACAATCAGAAGTATTAAGTATTGGAGAAAACCCTATTATTGAAACTGCTGGAGAGAGAGTTGTATCAATAAAATTTAGAGGTGTTGAGGTTGACCCTCTTTCAACATATACTATTGCAACAAGTGACTATATTGGAAATGGTGGAGATAGATATACAACAATGAAAAAAATCTCATTTAAAATTAAAACAGGTGAAGATATTCTATACTCTCTTGTTGCATATGTTAAAGATCAAACTGATTTAAATGGTGGTGCAAATTCCGTTGTTGAGGGAAGAATTATCATTCTTGAGTAGTTTAATCCACATAATTTAAAAAACATAATTTTTTAAAAGCAATATTTAAAAATTCCACTCAAATAAAACTGCTTTTTTCTCATTTGAGAATATTGGATATATATTAAATCGATTTGATTGAAGTACTTTTATATTTTCTCCAGCTTGATAATAAACAATACCATCAACTGTTCCATAAAGATATATGAGAATAAAAGAGAAAAAAGATATTTGGTTTATAATTGCTCCTGTTTCTGCTAACTCTGAATTATCAAAAGTGTAGTCATTTTTTTGATAATATTTTAAAAGTGTATAGCTGGTTAGATTTGTTAGCAAAAAAATAGATTGAAGAGTTATCACAAAATAGCCTTTATAAGTGTGTCCATTTTGAAATTGACCAATTCCGAAAGGGATAAAATTACTATAAAAACTCTTTTTTTTAATTTTTTTCTTAAATTTTTTTGGATTATTAAATTTTTCATACTCTTCTAAAAATAGTTTATTTTTTTCAATCTCATCTTTATGTATTTTTAAAATCTTTTTTGTAAATTCAATAAACTCTGGAGAGACCATAACGGGATCAAATTGAAAATCACTTTGGATAAAAAAAATTCTCTTTATATAAAGAGCAGAATTATCCAAATTTTTAAGATAAAAGTTTGATATTGCTAAAATTCTATATATTTTTATCATCTCTGATGAGTTTAAAATATCTTTTTTGTTATGTAAATAGCTCTCTAAATCTAAAATCGTATTTTCATATTTACCATATTCAAAATTAGATTCTGCTTTTTCAATTGTATTAACATACTCATTTTCTGATAAAATATTAATGGAAAAAAGCAAAAAAAATAATACTATAAAATTTTTCACAACAATCCTAAAAGATAAAATCATATAAATTTTTCTATTTTTTATAAAATAAATTACTCTATTGGTATCTCTATCCAAAAATAACTACCAACACTCTCTCTACTTGAAACCCCATAAAAACCATTGTGGGCAGTTATAAAACTTTTAACAATTGTTAATCCTAAACCAGTTCCACCATGGTTTCTGGTTTGTGAGCCATCAACTTGAAAAAAAGGTTCAAAAATTCTCTCTTGTTGAGACTCTGGGATTCCAATACCATAATCTTTAATACCAATATGCAAAAATTCTCTCTCTTCTGGACCAAAAAAAGTGAAATTATCATTATCTGGATTATCAGATTCAACTATCCGTTCAACTTTTTTCACAACTATCTCAACTATTGAGTTACTATTTGAAAATTTAATAGCATTTGTTAATAGATTTCTTAATGTTTGAAAAATCTTCTCTTTATCAATCAAAATTAAAAAATTATCAAAATTAAATTCAAAAATATCTTTTAAATCTATATTTTTCTCTTTTATATGAAATGAGATACTATTTTTAATCTCTTCTAAAAGATGTTTTAGAGAAACTCTCTCTTTTTGAACTCTTATTGCCCCTGATTCTATTTTAGAGATATCTAAAAGCTGTTTTATAAGTTGGAAAAGTTCATCTGCATTTTTCAAAATTCTTCCTAAATTTTCATCCCCCTCTTCAGATAAATTCTCTTCAAGTTGTATTAACTCTGTATATCCCATAATCGATGTAAGAGGGGTTTTTAGTTCATGTGATATTGTTGCAAGAAAATTATTTTTAATTATATCTAACTCTTTAAGTGCTTGATAGGCTTCTGTTAATTTATCATTTTTCTCTTTTAACTCATCATAAGAATTTTGAACCATTTTTAAATGAAAATTGTTCGTTAAAAATATCTTATATTGAAGATGAAAAATTTTCTTAACACTATTTATAAATAGGTCAAAAAAACTATAACTATACTCTTGAGGTAGAAAAAATTTTATATTTGCTTTTATATCATGTTCAACTTTTAGAGAAAAACTGTTTTTGGGTTGAATATCGCCATTAAAATCACTTTTTTTTGATTGGTAGTATAGGGAACCATTTTCATCTAAAACCTGAATATACATACCAAATTTCTCCTCAACTTCAACAAAAAAATCCTCAATTACTTTTAGTGGAAGTAGATCTGAAAGTGATGGTTCAAGTATAAAGGTATGCTCCATTTATCTGATCCTTTAAAATTAATAATTAAATCTAAAGTTAATTTTACAAATAGCAATTAAAATTACTACTCTATTTTTTATTAAATATTCCATTAATTAAATCCTCTTTATATATGTAAAATTTATCTGAAAGAGAGAATCTTGCATTAACTGAATCATAACTTTTTTGAATTAGAAGTGAGAATGTTTCAAGAACTCCTTTTCCATTTAAAGCAATTGCTGCTGTAACTGGTACTCCTGCTTTTTGTGCAAAAACCTCAACCTCCTCTTTTGATAATATATCTGGTAAATCTCTTTTGTTAAATTGAACAACAATTGGGATATCCTCAAGATTATGAAAAGATAGATTGGTTAAAAGATCTCGATAACTCTGATTATTCTCTTTTCTTAACTCTCTTTGAGAGTCAGCAACAAAAACAACTCCATCAGCCCCCTTTATAACAACTCTTCTTGTGGATGAGTGTATTACCTGACCAGGAACAGTAAATAGCTTAAATTTCACTTTAAAACCACTTTTACTAATATACTCTAATGGTAGCAAGTCAAAAAAAAGTGTTCTATCATTTTGAGTATCAAGAGTAACCATATCTGATGCACTTATTCCATGCAAAAAGTGATGAATCATCTGTAGATTTGTTGTTTTTCCACTTAAAGCAGGTCCATAATAGACTAACTTTAGGCTTAACTCCCTTTTTGAAAGATTTAATTCCATATAAAGTATCACCAAAATTCAAAATATAATATATCATAATTGTAATTGATAAATCAATAATTGTAACTATTTCTATCTTTTTTGATTTTAATTGGATGAAATTTAGATATTTTAGTAAATAAATCTCTATTTTACATATTTTTTTCTTAAAACAAAAAAAATTATAAATATAAAACTGAATACTAAAACACTATTTTGATTTTTTATTCCAAAAGAACAACCTCCTTCTGAACTCTCCTGCTCAACATTAATTTCATCTGATGTGTATATAATTGCCTCTCCTGTTGCATCTTTGCAATCTTTTCCAACACCAAAAAGAAGAGAACCCTCATCAGGATAGTAAACAACAGTTCCACTATCTTTTACAAACATAAAACGATATAAATGACATCCCTTCTCTTGAACTTCTATGGAAGTTTTATACTCTCCAGCAAACCATGTTGGTTTTTTATCATCTGTAGGAGTTGTATACTCTGTTTTTGTGAGTTTTGATTCAATTTTATTGCTTAAAATACCATTCTCCATAATTCCAATTATCACTTTTGCAGATTTTGCCTCTTTATCACCCTCATCAAAAAAGATTGCACTGAAATTTATTGCTGTTCCAACATTAACCCTTTGTGGAAAATGGATTCCTGCTGTAATTGTTTGTGTTGAAAGAGATGTTTTTCCACCAAAATCTTCAGTAAAATAGGGTTTTCCATTAACAATAAGATAACCTAATCCAACCTCATTAAAAGCGGAGTGATAGATATTTTGGCGATGTCCATCTGGATGTTGTGTACTTACATTATTATGTTCATTTATAAGCCCCCAAGTGACATCAGTATATTGACTTCCCATTCCAATATTCTCACCTGCAGTTGTATATCCACTATAATATCTTCCAATTCTATCAAAAGTTCCTATTCCATCACAACTTTCATGTTGAAAACATCCATTTTTACCCATATCAAAAGAGTGATATCTTGCTGCTCGTGATAAATCTAAATTATAATTTAAAGGTTTTACTGGATTAAAACAGACTCCCCAATTTGTACAGTTTGAAAATTGTGTATGTTGATAATCATCATTTGGCATTTTATGTGGAGCAATTCTTGAACGATTAAGGTCCCAAAGAACATATCTTTCCTCATAATTTGGATAGTTTGGTGAGTAGTTTTTTCCATCATTTTCTGGAGCAACCTCCTCCTCTCCATACATTTTTTGTGGAATATTGTGTGGTCCCCAAGAGGATGATATCTCTTGTGCATTTAGAGATATTGCAATCATAAAAATAGTTAAAAAAAATATTTTTTTCATGGTAAATCCTAAAAGTTACAATTAAATATAATATATATTATGAAAAATATCTATAAAAACAAAAAAATCTAATTAATTCTTCTTACAGTAGTATTTTTTTCTGCATTTGAATATTTTTTTATTAATAAAATTAAGTAATATTTTTCTGAACTGCAATTAATAATATTTTTATAATAGATTAATGATCTAAATTATAAAGATTTTACATCATTTGAAATGCGTTCTTGACACAATTCTATTTTTTGGTAAAATAGATGAATTGAGTTTGGTTGTGTTATGAGAGTTTTCATTTTAATTTTTCTATTTCCAATTATTTTATTAGGAGCAACAAGCAAAGAACAGCTCTCTCTTGCAAAAAACTACTATCAATTTGGTGATTATAAAAAAACAATTGAGATTTTAGAGAAAATAATATTTGATTTAGAGGATGAAAACGATCAAATAAAATCTTATGAGATACTTGGTGCTTGCCACTTTTTTGAAAAAAATTTGGTTAAAAGTGGGGAAAGTTTTAGGGAGCTTTTAACAATAGATTCTTCTTTTAAGTTGGATGTTTTACTTTATCCACCACCACTTATACAATATTTTGAAAAAATATCAGAGGAGTTTAAGGAAAAAAATAAGTTAGTAAAAAAAATAGAGCAGGATGACAAAAAAGATGAAAAAAAAAGAGATATTATTGAAGTAACAGTTAAAGAGATATGGAAAGAGTATGAGGAGAAGATTGTTGAGAGTGAAAAAAATCCATATTTCTCTGTTTTTGTACCATTTGGATATGCACAATTTCGAAATGGAGAGTTATCAAAAGGGAATTTTTTTCTAACAGCAGAAACAATACTACTTTCTGTAAATATTATATCATATTGGATGGTTTACTCTTTAAAAGATAGTAATGGATACTACTCTGGTAGTGATAAAACAAAAGCAGAGGCATATCAATCTGTTCAACTCTACTCTTTAATTGGATTTGTTGCAGTTATTCTATATGGTACAATTGATGGTGTTATAAACTATAAACCAATTTTTCAACAAAAAACAGAGTTTAAAAAGGGAAAACCATTTAAAGTTTCATTTTTTAGTAGTGGTTTATTAGATTTAAAAGTAGAGTTTTGAAACAAAAATAAAAATATTTTTGTTGCTATTTAATCTATTTTATTTTTTAAAATGAAAGAGTTTTTTGTTTTTATTTTTTTAAATTTTAAAATAACATTTTTCAAGGAGGATTTAATGCCCTCATTAAAAGTATATTTAAGTAATTCTGAACAGGTTCTGATATTCTCAATATTCAAAAGAGTTACAACAATTGGAAATGATATTGATAATGATATCTATATTCCAGATATAACTCTTGAGGATTTACATGCAAATATTGTTTTTGATGGTGACAACTACTTTCTTCATACTTTAAATAAAGGATTTGCCTTTTTTAACAAAAAGAAAACGAAAAAACATAAACTTTCAGAGCATGATAAAATAAATATGGGCTCTAGTGTTGTTGAATTTATTCTTAATGATCAGGAGGTTGTTGATGATTTTGATAAAACTGTTGTTGACCAACATTTATATAAAAAACTTCTTGAGTTAAGTGATACAATTTTAGAGACAGAGGATTTTAACACACTTTTAAACAATCTTCTTGATATGCTTTTATCTTTAACACGGGCTGAAAGAGGATATATTTTAATTTTTCAAAATAGAGAGGTTGTTGCAGCCTCTGCAAGAAATATGAATCAAGAGAATATTGGGAATCCTTTAAAACAGGTTTCTGATTCAATTCTTGAGAAAGCTATTTCAACAAAAAGACCAGTTATTGTTTCAGATGCTTTTAATGACCAACTATTTTCAACATCAGAATCTGTTATTAATTTAAAATTAAGCTCTGTATTATGTGCACCTTTAAAATCTGGAACACATTTGATAGGATTAATATACCTTGGAAACAATCAGATATCAAATCTTTTTAATCATGAATCACTTGAAACATTAACAATATTTGCTGCAATGACCTCCTTAATAGTTCAAAATGCTTTTTTACTAAACAAGTTAAATATTGATAGTTCAATCAATAAAGGTGAGATGAGATTTGGTGGAATTATAGGTTCATCATCAAAAATGAGAGATGTTTTTAGAAAAATAGAAAAAGTTGCTCCAACAGATATATCAGTTTTGATTCAGGGTGAAACTGGAACAGGAAAAGAGCTTGTTGCAAAAGAGATTCATGAACGAAGTGATAGGTCTAAAAAAAATTTTATCACAATAAATTGTGCTGCAATTCCAGAAAATTTGATGGAATCAGAGTTCTTTGGTCATAAAAAGGGTTCTTTTACTGGAGCAGTAACAGACCAAAAGGGTAAATTTGAGATGGCAGATGGTGGAACAATATTTTTAGATGAAATTGGTGAGATGCCCTTAAACCTTCAAGCTAAATTATTACGAGTACTTCAAGAAAGGATGATAACTCCAATTGGTAGTTCTAATCCAATTTATGTCAATGTTAGAATTATTGCAGCAACAAATAAAGATTTAGAGTTCGAGGTTCAAAGAGGAACATTTCGAGAGGATTTGCTATATCGTTTGAATGTTATACAGATATCACTACCACCACTTAGAGAGCGTGAGGATGATATCGAGATTTTAGGAAAATTCTTTTTAAGTAAATTCTCCATTGAATATCAAAGAAAAGTTGTTGGTTTTACACCTGTAGCTCTTGATTTAATGAAACAGTATGAGTGGCCAGGAAATATTCGTGAGTTGGAGAATAGAATAAAAAAAGGGGTTGTTTTATCTGATAAAATTCATATAACACCAACAGAGTTGGGAATAGAACATGCAGATAAAAATTCTATTCTACCACTTAGTATTGCAAAACAGAATTTTCAAAAAGAGTATATTATAAAAGCTCTTAAAAGAAATAGTTGGAATAAATCAAAAACAGCACAAGAGCTTGGA
Source organism: Anaeromyxobacter dehalogenans (assembly GCA_020718465.1). Classification (GTDB taxonomy): domain Bacteria; phylum UBP6; class JAFGXH01; order JAFGXH01; family JAFGXH01; genus JAFGXH01. Next base: position 39,818 of record DYRY01000002.1, read on the forward strand.
ATTGATGCACGAACAATATTTAGGTATCTTGAAAAACCTAAATAGTATTTAAATAAAATTATTTATTCTGTTTAATATTTTTGTTTTTAAACTAAAAATTGTAATATTGTATTTTGTTTGAATCTCTAAAAATAGGTCATAAATGTCTCTATTTTGGATTAATTATTTTGGAATTTTATGAAAAACCCTTTTAAAAAGAGCATTCTAATATTGGAAGCTAATTTGCTTACTCTTTTGAGAACCACTTTTTTAGGGGTTATTATGTTGCTATATTCATGTTTGCCAGAAGATTTAAATGAGCCTCCATTTTTAAGTGACAATATTGCTCCAATAATCACATATTCTAATCCTATTGCTTGGGAAGATATAGGTAATGATACAAATGAGATTACAATAAAAGTTAAAGATTTAAACTCTCAAGATATATTAACTGCTTTATGGTTTATAAAACCAATTAGTAAAGATGAAAAAGTTGCAGCATCACAAACATCAATAAAATCAGCAAAACAGGAGAACACATTTTCATTCAATATTAATTATGAAAATGTAGAGTGTGGGAATTACTATATTGTTAGAGTATTAATTTCTGATCGAGGGGCAACAGAGTTTGGTGATGTTCCTGGTGAAAAAGAGCAACTTGAGAATCCAAATAGTACAGATGAGGTACAAACTGCAACTTCTGGTTGGTATCTTTTTAAAAATTGTAAATAAAAAAGGATATTAAAATGAGGTTTTATAGATTTTTTACTATATTATTACTAATAATTCTAACATCTTGTGGGGATGATGAATCATTTTGGATTCCAATAGATAAAGAGTGTATTTATGATAATGATTGTAAAAATGAGATGAGATGTTTAGCAAATATATGTGTATCAAATAATATTAATGACTCTGAAACAAAATTCTCAATAAGAATAGCTCCTCAAAACTCATCATCAATGAACTATTACTATCTCCCACTAAAAACTGATATTTTAACAATTGAGGAGCTTGAGAACTCAAAAAATGAGATATTTAAAGTACAAACAGTTCCTAAAACAGAGATAATAGGATTAATCACCAATAGTCATAATGTAAAAATAAGCTATCAAATCTCTGCTCAAAGTGAGAAAAATTCATCTTTAATTTTTACAACTCGCTCTTATGAAGAGGATGGAAAAACTTACTATAGATTTAATATCCCAATTGATTCCTATAAAATAACTGTTTACCCTGAAAAAATATATCCTCCATATAGTTTTACTGTAGTAAATCTTGAGGCATCATCAATTTTTAATGCTCCAATACAGCTTGATCAAAGTTATTTTGATTCAAATGGATATAAAAAAATTTATGGAATTTTAGAATACTATTTAGGAGAACAGAAAAACTACCTTAATGATGCAAGTATATATGCCTTTACCATTGATAATAATGGTAAAGAGAATCTAATATCAAATAAAACCTCATCTTGTAATTCTGAAGTTGACTCTAATTGTAAAAAAAATGGATATTTCTCTCTTTTAATACCCAATAATATTAAAACTCTTTACCTAAAAATAACATCAGCAACACTTCCTCAAACAACTTTTATAAACAATATTGAACTACAAAGTGAAAATATTGGAACCATAAATATTGGTAACTTTATACCATATCAAGATGTTTCACTCTCTTTTAGTGGAGATTGTGGAAATTTAGAGGGTATAAAAATTGATATTATGGGAATTATTGGTAATAATGGTGTTTTTAGAGATACTTTCTATACAACTTGTAAAAATTGTAAAAAAGATTCCAATTCTGGAATAACTAAAATAGAATCAGATCATCATAGTTTAAAACTCATGAGTGGAAAATATTTTATAAATGCCAAAACATCAAGTGCTTCATGCTACTCATCTGCATCATTTGAGATAGATATTGATTCATTTAGTAAAGAGTTTAAATTTAATTTAGAAAATAAAGGGGAATATAAAGGAGTTGTTTTAAATCATCTTGATATTAGATCTCCGCACTCCTCTATTATATTTCAAAAACAGAATTTTTTAGGATTAAGCAGTGATACAGAGGTATTAACTGATTCTAATGGTGATTTTAATGTTATGTTAGAGGAGGGAATTTATAATATTCTTATAAAATCATCAGAACAACAGGATAATAGTGCAACAACAACACTATTTTCTCAAAATTTTAATAAATATTCACAAACAAATTTAACATTTAAACTATCAGAAGGATATAAAACTCTTCTATCTTTATCAGATATAAATCTAAATCCAATTAGCTCTGCGGTTGTTTCACTTTATTTAGAGAACCTTCCATCATTTTTTAACAATAGCAATCAGAATAGTTATCTTATTGAACAGACAATAACAGATGGAAATGGTTTTTTTTCGCTCAAAATTCCACTATTAAAAGAGATTAAGTAGATAAAATTTTATAATCAATTTGATATTAATCAATAAAATATGTAAAATAGAACTCTTAAAGCTTTTTGGGAGGTTGAATGGGGATTTTTGAGATTGCTATTATTGTAGTAACAGTGATTGTTGTTTTTTTTCTTTTACAAAAAAAACCTACAGAGAATTCCGAAAGAGTTGTAACAATAAACGAACCTAAAAGTAGAAGAAATAGAATTAAAAAAAGTGAGATTTTTGTAATAAAAGAGATTTTTAACTTTAAAAAAGTGGTTAAAACCCCCAGAGTTATAGCTTTTATTGAATTTCAATATGATAGAGGTGAAGACAGAAATCCTGAAAAAGTTATATTTACAACATTAGAAAGTACTCTAAAATCTATTTTAAAAGATGTTGATATTATGAAACTAATATTTTCAACAAAAGATCTAAAAAATTACTCTTATGATTTAGCAGAAAAAACAAAAAAAATGTTAAACTCCTTTTTACCACAACATATTATCATCTCCTCTATTATTCTTGAGATACTAAATCCTATTGAGAAACCTAAAAGTGAAAAATGGTTTGCTATTAAAAGAAATTTAGAGTTACCAAAAAGAAACACAAATTATGAGATGATATGTAGTTTTGAAGAGTTAGATCCCTCTTATATTGAAAGGCTTTCTTTTATTATTTTACAAAATTATACAGAAAAAATGTTAAAACAGTTTGATGAGAGAGAGTTTATAACAAAAACAGGTCAAAACATTAATCTTGATTATAAAAATGACACAATCAATAATATTAGTGATAGTAATCAAATTAATGAATTTTCAAATTCAATAATAAATCATAATGATTTTTCAAATAGTAGTGAGTTTGAGATTACAATAGAGCAAGTTAGATCTCTTTTTATGGGAGAACCATTTAATATTATTGAGTTTCATTGGAATTCAAAACTTATTGTATCATCAAAAACTATTTTAGATAAACTTGATGGATTAGATTTTGATATTACAGAGGAGACTCAAGACTATGTTAGTGGGGGTAGAGGAGGTGGACATTTTGTAAAAAACACTATTTGTGATTTTCAAAAACTCAATGAACTTTTATATAGAGTAAAATTTTTAATTGAAAATGAACCAAATATAGAGAAAAAAAAGCTTATATTAGATAAATTTGAATCAAAAATGATTTTGGAATCTAGAGATCCATCTGTATTGAATAACTCCCTTATATTTATTGAGGATTTGAAAAGTAAACTTTTTATCTCAAATCAAACAGAATCAAAAAATAGAGACTCTAATACTAATAATAACACTAAAAATTCAATGAATAGTGGTTATCAATTTATAAATAACTCTAAAAGCAGTGAAAATGATGTTTTTGATAATAATTATAATGATGATTTAAATGATTTTGATAACAAAAAAAAGGGACTTTTTAATGACTCTTTTGATTTAAAAGTTGATAAATTTGATTAAAAACGATTATTACAGATGTTTGTTTTTTATATAAGAGTCATTATATTTAAAAACAACTGTTTTGACTATTTTTCTTTTATTATTATATTATAACTCTTTTATTATTGTTTTTCTTTTTATAAAAAATCTACCTAAATAATTAGAGTAGAGTATATTTTATATTTTTGGAGTGATTATGAGAGCTTTTTTTACAATTATATTTTTTATCTCCATTTTGATTGGTTGTAACTCATCTATTAAAGTTGAAAAAAATAGTGAGCTTTATATTGCTCAACTTGATGATTTTTTTGAAAAAGAGAGCTGGAAAGAGATCCTATATCTTTTAGAGAATCATCCAGAAGATATTTCATTAGAGTATTATCGCTACTTGGTTCAATTTAATTTTAAAAATAAAACATTAGGAACACTAAAAGATAAATATCTAAAAAAAGAGAACTCCATTGAAAAATATTATGTTCTTGCAATGATATCTTATTTAGAGGGAGTTTATAGTTATGAAAAAAGTGATTTTTTTATAAAAGAGGGATTCAAACTAGTTGATGAAAACCACTTAAAACCTGATTTTAGTGAATACTATTTTCTTTCCTCTATGGTTTTTGATGCAATGGAGAGACATAAAGAGGCTTTAGATATTCTTGAAAAAGCAGAAAAACTAAAAAGTTTAGGAAAATATAAACTTTTTAGAGCAAATATTTTAATGAAACAATCAGATTATAGTGGTGCCCAAATATCACTTAATGAGGCATTTCCACTTCTTGAAAAACAGAAAGATATACAAAAGGGAAATCAGATGATTCAGTCCCTATTTTTAAAAAGAAAGAATCTTCCAGAAGAGCTTAAATTGGCTCATTTAAAGTGGATTTGGGGGCTTGAAACTGGTAAAAATATCTATCCAATTCTAAAAAATGCTCTAAAAGCTAAAGATAGTTATCCTGGAGTTTCAGAGATTTATAGTGTTATTGGTTTTGCCTACTATCTTATGGATAATAAAACAGATGCTTTTATATATTTAGAGAAAGCAATTGCTCTTGATCCTTCAGATTATATTAACTATTTTCATTTAGGAGTTCTTTACTACTATCTTCAACAATCTAATGAGTCCTATAACTACTTTAAAAAAGCATTGGATTTGAATAGATATCATTCATTAACTTACTCCTATCTATCAAAAATTGATACATCATTGGGAAGTTATGATAGTGCAATTTCTTATAAAGAGAGTGAGATTAAAATTCAACCATCACTTGAAATATTTTTAGAGCTTGAGATGTTGTTTCAAAAAGGGAGAGATACATTTCAGAGGCGTGAACTTCTTGAAAAAATTATTTTACTCTATCCTGAAACTCCAGAACCATATGAGAGAATGACATCTCTTTATGAGGAGATTTTTTATAATGAGGTTAATCCAGAGTTAAGAAAAAAATGGAAAGAGAAAATAGCAGAGTATCAAATTATTTTTAAAGAGAAAGAGTCTGAAAAAATAGAGAAAGAGATGGTAAGAACAGAGACAACTGAATAAAGATATAAAACTTTATTCACTAATAAAAATCTGTTCTTTTAATAAAGAAAAAAATCTTTACTTTTTTTAATAAAGAAAAAATCTGTTATTTTTATCAAAAGATATTATGAAACCAAAAGTACATTTTTATATAGTTAGTGTTTTAATACATCTTTTGATGTTAACTCTCTTCATTGACTACAAATCAGAATCAAATATTGATAAAAATAGAAAAAAAATAAGATCTATTATTTTGAAAAAAGATATTGCTAAAAATAGGAGTGAAGAGAATAAAGAGAAAAAAAAAGAGGATGATGTTTTAAAAAAAGATGTTGTTGATATCGCAAAACCAATAAATCCTATAAAACCTGATGATCCAAAATATCTGGCTAAATATGATTCAAAAGTGAAAAAACAGACAAAAGTAGAAAAAACCAATCCACAAAAAAATGAGTTATCAGAAACCCACCCCCAAAAGGTAAGTTTAAAAAATAAAGTTAATTTAAAAGATGAAAAAACTCCCTCCCAAAATGGGGCTTTAACAAATTCAGAAAAAATAGCTGATAATAAAAAAATGGATGAAATTAAGAAAAAAATGGATGAACTTGGAGTAAAAGAGATTGTTTCAAAAAAAGAAAATAAAGAAAATATGAAAAATATTAATGATAATATTAAAAATATAGATAATTCATCTCAAGTGAAAAATTTTGATAGTTCTAATAATAATTTAGTTAATAATCCACTCCGTTTTTCCGATTTAGAGTTCTCTAAAATGATAAAAGGTTCAAATGATTTTTTAAAAGATGTTGAAGATGGAGATATCACCTCTCTTGATACACTAGCCTATGAGTACTCTGATTACTTTTTAAAAATGAAATCCCAACTTTCAAAAGAGTGGAATCCCTCAAGAATTTATCAAATCCATGATCCATATAGAAAAATCTATGGTGTTAAAGATAGATATACTATTTTAAAAGTAACAATTAATAAAGATGGAAACCTTGACCATTTATCAATTCGACAAAGCTCTGGACTCCCTTTTCTTGATAAAGAGGCAATGAGAGCTTTTGAAAAAGCTCAACCATTTAAAGTTGTTCCTCAACCTCTTGTTGCAAAAACAGGAAATTTTACAATTCTTTTTGGTTTTTATGTTGATAATCCTGATTCACCTCAAATTTTTTATATAAATAGATAGAAAAATAACAACTACAAATCTTTTATATAAATAGATAGAAAAATAACAACTATCTCTTGAATTTTTATCTGAAATATGTAATTATTTAATAGTTGTTGTGGAGAAGAGATGAAAAAACTACTAATTTTGACAATATTAATGTTCAGCACATCTATTTTTGCTACGGATGAAAAAAGTAAATTTTACGATTTTTCTGATTTAATGATTAATGGTGACTTTAAAAAACCAGAGATGCTATCCATTAAAGATAAAAAATCTACAAAATTTGATAAAATGTTAAATTTAAAAGCCTCTTTTATTCCTCAAATTGAGAAATCAGATAAAGATATTGCTATAAAATAAAAAGAAACATAATAATCTTCTTTTTTTACTAAAAAGATAAAAATAGAAGTAATTTTATTTTTTTTGATGAATGGTGACATTAATATATATTTTTTACTGTTTTAAAATCTTTAGATGTGAGCAAATTATTGTAGTTAAATATTTTAAAAGTTATGGTTGATTTAGAAGTAATTAGAGAGTTTGCTTTGGAAACTCTTGGTTTTAATCTTTTTGGTGTTACATCAAAAAAACCAACTGAGTTTGAAAAAGAGCAATTTATCAATCTCATTAATCAAAAAAAACATGGAACAATGAGTTTTCTTGAGAACTATATTGATGTAAGATTAGATCCAAATCTATTTTTTGAAAACTATAAATCAGTTATTGTTGTTGCTCAAAGTTACTATCAAAAATTAGATAAAAATGATGATTTTTTAAAATATGTTTCAAAATTTGCTTTTGGTAGAGATTATCATAATGTCATTAGAAAAAAACTTAAAAAATTTCTACTTTATTTGAATCAGTTTGGTATTAATGGAAAAATATCAGTTGATTCTACACCTGTTTTAGAGAAATTCTATGCAAAAGAGGCTGGAATTGGTTGGCAAGGTAAAAATACTCTTATTATTAATAAAAAATATGGTTCTTTTATTTTTTTAGGGCTTATTTTTGTTGATTACCCATTTGAGAACTCTTCAGAAATTACTAATTTATGTGGAAGTTGTTCTAAATGTATTAATGCATGTCCTACTAAAGCACTAGATATTAATGGATTAAATCCATTAAAATGTATATCATATCACACAATTGAGTCAAAAAATGAGACTCCTGAAGAGATTGTGGAGTATATTTTTGGATGTGATATTTGCCAAAATGTTTGTCCTTGGAATAGAGATTTAAATGATACTATTGATATTAATTTTACAAAAAAAAATTATCCTTTTTTAAAAGAGTTAGTAAATATTAATGAGTTTGAATTTGATAAAATTTTCCAAGGCTCATCAATAAAAAGAGCTGGGTATAAAAAATTTATAAAACAGGCAAATAGAATATATCAAAATAGTTAGATTTTTGATAGTTATAGTAATTTAAATATCTATTTATACAATAAGAATCAAACTGTTTTTATTTTTTATTAATAACAAAAAATATAATATGTGTAATTGATTTTTTTAAATAATATCATTTACAAACAGTATTAAACTCCTCCAGCTCCTTTTCTGATAGATATTTTCTAAAATTCTCAATTTTTCTTACTTGATCACATTTTTTAAGTTTTAAAAAAGATAAAATAAGATATTTTTTTTCTTTTTCTGTTAAATTATATTTATTTTCAAGAGATGCTAGTATCTGTTTATATTTTTTATCATTAAAATCTCCCTCTAAATTATCAGAATCTTTATGACTACTTTCAGAAACCATTTTTTTACTGTTTACTATTTGGCTTTTTTGTTCTGTTGCTACTTCATCACCTGATAATATTTTAGAGTCTGATGCAATCTCATCTTTTCTTTCACTCTTTTTTTTATCACTTAATTCTATATTTTCAAAATTAGAATCATCTGATAAATTAGTTTTAGACTCCTTTTCTGCTCCACCAATTGCCAATATCTCATTTTCATCAGAATGATAACCTCTTGCCGGAGAGCCTTTTGATGTTGTTGTTGTTTTATTCACTACTTTATTAATAGAGATATCTTTGCTTTTGTTTCTGTCAATATTTTCTGAATTTTTAGTAATTGTAGTTTTATTAGAGATATATTTCTCTTGATTTTGTTGAGTTTTGGAAGTGATGCTTTTTGTGTTAAAATCAGATTCATTTTTACTCTGATTTTCCTCTTGGTTGTATGACTTTTTCATTATGGTAGTATCCATTTTTTTAGATTTTTTAGAGTAATCTATTTTTGCATTTATAACAACTCCTTCACCAGATGCTTTTCGATTGAATGAAATATCTTGTTTAACTACTAAACTATCCTCTTTGGCAAACTTTATAGAGTCATTTAAAACATCTAAATCATCTGAACCTGATTCTGAAATAGCTTCCAATTTTGATTGATCTTTTTCAAAACTCTCATTTTTTTTAGAAATAACAATAGTTGATTGTTTTTCATTAACAAAAGTTCCACTTAAAGCATTGGCGGATGTGTAAAACATATCAGATTTTTTATATAAAAACGGTTGCCCAATATATACTCCAATAACTAAAATTGCTGCTATTGAAAAAAATTGAATAATTTTGGCTCTTTTTTTGAATGAGACTATTTTGCTACTATTTTGTTCATTTTTTTTCTCATATCTTAATAAAGAAAGTGGATTAATGTTTGGAATATTTTCATTAATTATCTCATCTTTTTTAGTGTTATTAATGAGTTTCTTGAATTTATCAGTTACATCTGTATTTTCATTTTTTTTTAGTGGAGTTTCGATTTCACTAAAATTGGGTTCAATTCCAAGTTGAACAAGTTTTTGAGAGGCTTTTTCAATAATTAAAATATTTAAATCTGATAAATTTGGAGTAGATAGATTTTCATCAATTTTTTTGTATATTTTTAATGATTTTTCATAGTTTATTTTACAAAATTCACAATTTTCAATATGTTTTATCTCCTCTTCTGAAATATCTGGGAATTTTAGTAGTAGCTCATCAATACTAAAGCATCTCATACTCCTCCTTTAGCAAAGAGAGGGCTTTTCTGAATTTTGTTTTCACACTATTCTCATTACTCCCAATCATCTCTGCAATCTCACTAAATTTTAGCTCAGAGTGAAAACGTAAAAAGCAGATCTCTTTAAGTGATGGTTCTAAATTCTCTAACATAATGGAAACTTTACTCTCCTCCGATTTTGATACAAAAAGAGTTGATGGAGTACTCTCTTCACTTGGAACAATATCATGAAGAGGTTTATCAACATCATCAGAAGTTTTATCAAGAGATATTGCAACAACATTTCTTTTTCTAAAAGAGTCTACAATTGTGTTTCTAGCAATTAAAAAAAGCCAACTTTTATAACTTGACTCTTTTTTAAATCTATCAATATTCTGAATAATTTTTAGATAAACATCTTGATATATATCTTTTGCTCTCTCATTAGAATCAACTTGATTAATAATATAACCAAAAAGCATTCGTTCATATTTTTTAAGAAGTGTTTCAAAAGCCCTCATGCTACCCCTTAAATAGAGATCTATTAGTGTAAAGTCATCTTCCTTCACCCTGCCACCTACTAAGACGAATAATAAGATAAAAAAGTTTTATAACTCTTTTTATTTACTCTTGCAAGAGATTTTTTTAAAAATAAACCCTTTATAATCAGAGGTTTTTTTAATTGACAAACTATATTTTTTAAATTATAATGCTCTGCTATATAATGGGGAGGCTAGAGTGGCTCATAAAATCAAACACAAAGTTAAAGTAAAAAAAGAGGAACAGATTCAACAAGCACCTGTAGAAACACCTGAAGAGATAGTATATCAAGACCAATTTATTGAGGTTGCAAATAAAGCACTATCAAAATCAGTGAGTTATAAATATCTTATTTTTGCACTATTTTTAGGTGCATTTGTAGTTACTGGTGTTTATAGTTATATAAAACATAGTAATGATACAAAAGCTGTTGAGATGGCATCTCATTTTTTTACAGCTCAAGAGGTTTTTGAAAGGCCAGTTGTTTCTGTTAATTCTGAAGAGAAGCTAGAGACAGCCTTCACAACAGCAGAAGAGAAATATAAAACAGCAGTATCTCTATTTGAAAGTTTTGCAATTAAACATAATGATTCTGAACTTGGAAGTGTTGCAACTCTTTATGCTGCAAACTCTCTATTTGAGATGGGAAAATTGGAAGACTCCATAAGATATTATGAATCTTTTATAAACAAAACAGAAACTATTGAACTAAAAGAGCTTGCAAAGCTTAAACTTGCAAAAACTCTATATTTAACTAAAGAGTTTGATAAAGCATTAAACTATCTTGATCAAATTGTATCATCAACCAACAAATATATTGCTTCTGCATCCCTTTTTCAAAAAGGGGAAGTTTATGATTCAAAAAATCAAAAAGATAAAGCAAAAGAGTCTTACTTGAAAATTGTAAAAGATTTTGAAGGCTCATTTTATGCAACAAAAGCACAAAAAAAATTAATTTCTAATTAGGATTATGAGAAAAATTATACTACTATCCATCATCTTTTTAGCATCTTGTGGAATTACCCAACAGTCAGAAGTAGAGAGGTTTCATTCAGATTTTTCTAAAAAAGATAGTGGAGGCAATTTTGAAATTTTGTGGTCAAAATCACTAATAAACTCTGATTTTAGAGAATCAAGTGATATGGAGATGACACAACCAATTTTATCTAATAATAAAACTTTATATATTGGAGCATCAAATGGTGTTTTTGGTGAAGTGACATTAGATAAAGGTGTTTTTGTTTGGAAAAAACAGCTGAAAGCCCCCATTACAGGAGAGATTCACTTAACAAAAAATGGTGAACTAATTTATTTAGGAAATGATAACTCCATTTATAAAACAACAGCATCTGGTGATGTGGTTTGGAAAACACAATTGGATAATGAAAGAGTTATCTCAAAAATAGTTGAGTTAGATAATACAATCTATTTTAAATCATCAAAAGAGAGAGTTTATTCTATAAATATTGATAATGGTGAGAGATGGTGGGTAACAAAATCTTACATGCCAGATTGGTTTAAAATAGAGTCAAATAGTTCAATAGTTGTAAACAATTTTAAAATATTTTCTACTTTTTCAGATGGAACCTTTGCTATTTTTGATAGAAAAAGTGGAAAAAGTATTTTTGAAACAAAATTCTCATCTGGGGAGGGATTTCAAGATTTTGGAGGGGAGTTAACTCTTATTGATGAAAAACTTCTTATTCCATCTTTTAAAGGTGGTGTAATTGCATTTGACATAAACAAAAATATTGAAATTTGGCAACAAAAAGAGGTTGCATTTAGTAGTGTTATTGTTTGGAAAGGTTTTGGTTTCTATATTTCAGAAAACTCTCTTTTAAAAATATCTTTAAATGATGGTAAAGTAATTGAAAAAATTAAATTAAATATTAACAACATAACTAATATTCTTGAATTTAATAATAATTTGATGCTTTTTTCAAAAAATGAGGGTCTATTTGTTATTGATCTTTTGGGTAAAAAAAGCTCAAAACATCTTCAATTAAGCTCTGGAGTTAGTGGAATTCCGATTATTTTTGATAATCAGTTGATTTTTATAGCAAATAGTGGTATTTTGTATAGCGTGAAGTTGCATCATTAGAACTATTCTTGTTTTGGAGGGAATACATGATGAAAAAAATCTTATTGTTGTTGTCTTTAGGTCTTATTCTTGCTGGGTGTGAAACAATAAAATACCCTGCTTGTGAAAACGATACTCATTGTAAAGGGAAAAATAGTGAACGCCCTAATGAGGTTTGTGTTAATAGAGAGTGTAAAGAGTGTAGAGCCGATTCTGATTGCTCAACAGGACTTCTTTGCAAAGAGAATCAATGTAAACCAGAGTGTGTTACTGATTCAGAGTGTGACTCTCCTAAAATCTGCAAAGCACAAAAATGTCAATTTGAGTGTGAAGCTGATGGAGATTGTGCAGAGGGTTATCAATGTAAAGAGAACAAATGTGAAGTTAAACTTGAGTGTACACAAGATATTGATTGTGATGCAGGACTTGAGTGTAGAGATAACAAATGTTTAGAGCCAATTAAAATTAGTAAAATGGATACAATTCCAGAGTGTTCTTTAGAGAGAGTTCATTTCGATTTTAATGAGTATACTTTAACATCTGAAGCAAGGGAGACTCTTTCAAAAAATGCTGAGTGCATTGCAACCAAAACAGAAGCAATTGTTGTTGAAGGGCATTGTGATGATAGAGGAACAGAGGAGTATAATCTTAATCTTGGTCAAAAAAGAGCTGATTCTGTTCAAAAATATCTAAAATCTCTTGGGGTTAAATCTAGTATTAAATCTATCTCAAAAGGTGAAGAGGATCCTTTAGATTCATCAAGCAATGAAGATGCTTGGTCTAAAAATAGAAGATCTGAAATTATTTTTAAATAATTGATAAATTTAACATCTAATGTTAAATTTATGAAAAATAAGTGTATTATAATTGAATAAAAATTTTTATGTTTTGTTTAAGATAGTTAGAGGGGGTTTTCTCTCTAACTATTTTTTTATAGGATAATTATAATTAATCTTATAAATGATATAATACCAATTTTGCATAATTTAATAGTCATATTTTTTATGTAGTTTTTTTTTAGAAATTTAATTAAGAAAAAATGGTATAATTTTGTGTTTTTATAATTAAATATATTTTCTATTATTTAAAGTTTTAAATAATTAAAGAGTTTTATTTTTAAATACTTATTTTGTTTTCAGGATTATTAGTAGATGAATATACTTTCATATTACAACCCACCACTTTATGAAAACTGTTATCTTGTATATGACATGTCTTCAAAAGAGGCATTTATAATAGATCCTGGTGCAAAACCAGCCCCAATTGTAGATTTTTTAAAAGAGTATAACTTCTCTCTAAAAGGGATATTAAATACACATGGTCATTTTGATCATATTTTATATAATGACTATTTTAAGGAGATGTTCACTATACCTATATATGCACATAAATTAGAGATTGATAATTTTAAAAATGCTCAAAGATATGGTAGTTTTTTTGGAATGAAGCTTGAACCAATACAGAATCCAACTGTTTGGATCTCTTCAGAAAATAGTTTTACTCTTGGGAAATACAAAATAGAGGTTATTGAAACTCCTGGTCACTCTGAAGGTAGTTTGTGTTTTTATATTGCCTCTGAAGGGGTTCTTTTTTCTGGTGATACTCTATTTCATGAAGGGATTGGAAGAACAGATTTGCCTGGGGGTAATTTCTCTATTTTAAAAGATAGTATTCATAGATTATTTGAGTTACCAAATGAAACAAGGGTTTATAGTGGTCATGGTTCAACAACAACAATATCACATGAAAAAAAGAGTAATTATATAAATCGTTATCTATGAAAAATCTTCCTATTGGTGTTTTTGATTCTGGTGTTGGAGGAGTATCAACATTAGCCTCACTTATAAAACATCTCCCACATGAAAATTTTATATTTTATGCTGATCATAAAAATGCTCCTTATGGAGTTCAAACTAAAGAGAGTATTCAAAAGCATGTTTTTAAAATTGTTGATTATTTTGTTAAACAAAATATTAAAAGTGTAGTTGTAGCATGTAATACAGCAACAAGTGCAGCAATAAATGATTTAAGAAATATATATAGTTTTCCAATAATAGGGGTTGAACCAGCTTTAAAAGTTGCAACAGACTCAAAAACAGATAAAAAAATAGGAGTAATGGCAACTCCACTCACAATAAAAGAGGAAAAATTTGCAAAATTATGCAATAGATTTAAAGATAGTTTTGATATTGACCTTTTTCCTGCTCCTGGATTAGTTGAATTAATTGAAAATAGAGATGAAAGTGGAATTAATAGATATATTTTAGAGTTTTTTAAGTATAAAAATATGGAGAGTTTTTCTCATTTGGTTTTGGGTTGTACACACTATATATTTATTAAAAAAAATATTGAAAAAATATATCCACATCTAAAAATAGTAGATGGAAATGATGGAGTTGCAAAAGAGCTTAAAAAACAATTAATAGCTCTAAATTTACTAAATGAGTCAATAAATATAGGTTCAATTCAGTTTGAAACATCAGGAGATAACTCAAATATAAAAAAAATGGAGTATTTTTTAGAGATAGCAAAAAATTTATAAAATTATAGATTTTTTTTTTCATATTCAGTGGGTTAAAATCTGCTGTTCATATATAATTTTTTATTTATTTTATATATTTATTTTTTTATAATAAAACTATACTTTTGGAGTATATATTTCATGAATAAAAGAGTTGTTGTTACATTAGTAGTACTATTTTCAGCCTTAAGTTATCTATTTATATCTGCATTTTTAGATAATAAAATGGCATATAGCTCTGTTTCAGAGATTGTTATCAACTTAACAGATTTTAATAAAAAATTTATTAAAGTTACAGGAGCTTTAAAAATAGATTCAATAACACAACAAAAGGGAGAGGCTGGAAAAATATTTCATCAATTCACTATTGAAGATAAAAAAGATAAAACTCAAATGATTGTTCATTTTAATGGAGTTATGCCTGGTAATCTTATTGAAGAAACAGATGTTATTTTAACAGGTATGATTGATAATTCAATATTAAAAGCAGATACAATGATTACAAAATGTCCATCAAAATATGAAAATGAGAAAAAACATCCTGATTCTATAAAAAAATAGATTTTAACTTTTAAAATTAATCAAATATCTCTTTTAGTTTATTTTGATAGTTTTGATTGTATGTAACTCCATTATGAATTTCATTATGTAAAATAATTAGTTTATCTATTGCTTTAAATTTTTTTGTAGTTTTAAAGATGATTCATATTTTATAATTACTTTTTATAAATTAAATGCTATAATAGTAAAGATGATTTGATTTTTTATTCATCTCTTTATTTTTATTGTTTTTTACTTTTTTTATTAAAAAAAAACAATTATTTCTATTTTTTAAGTAGGATTTTTATGAATAACTATTATAAAAATTGTACCCTTTGCCCACGAGAGTGTAGAGTTGATAGAGAAACTAAAAAAGGTTTTTGTGGTGAATCTAATATCATGAAAATTGCTTCAATTGAGGCTCATTTTGGTGAAGAACCGCCAATATCAGGTGAAAAAGGCTCCGGAACAGTTTTTTTTAGTGGTTGTACACTAAAATGCTCTTTTTGTCAAAATTATCAAATCTCTTATGGTGGGGTTGGTGATTATTATAGTGTTGGAGAGGTTGTTAAAAAACTATTAGAGCTTTATAAAAATGGAGTTCATAATGTTAATTTTGTAACACCAGACCAATTTTTTCCTCATACTTTTAATATTGTAGAGAAACTAAAACAGAAAAATTGTGAAATTCCTATAGTTTATAACATGTCTGGATTCCAAAAGTTAGATATGATTAAAAATGCAAAAGATTTTGCAGATATATATCTTCCTGATTTTAAATATAGTGATAATATTTTAGGAAAATCACTATCAAAAGTTGATAACTACTCAAATGTTGCTCTTGATGCAATTTATGAGATGCTTAAACAGAAAAATTTTCTTGATTCATTTCAAGATAATAATTGTTTAAATTCAGATAATATGATTTTTAACAACCATCAAAATAAAAATCAACAGAGTAATAGAGAAAATAAATTAGATAAAAAATTAGACTCAAATCTTGATTTTAATTTTAATAAAGATAAAAATTTAGCATCAAAAGGAGTTTTAGTTCGACATCTTGTTTTACCTGGTTTTATTGAAAACTCTATTGATGCACTCTCAATGCTTTTTATTGAGTTTGGAAAAAAACTTCCAATAAGCATTATGTCTCAATATACACCACATAAATATCAAAAAGAGCCATCTTTAAATCGATATTTAACAACTGATGAGTATAAAAAAGTGACTCAACATGCATTCGAGCTTGGTTTTAAAAATATATTTGTTCAAGATTTAAACGAAAATAGAGATTTTTTACCAGATTTTCAGAAAGATAGTGTTTTTAAGGGAAATATTAAAAATTAGAGGATTAAAATGGATTTTGATAGACAAATAAAAAAGCATATTCATGCTCAACAACATCAGTTTTTTATGATAACACCTATTGGCTTTGAAAATGTTGCAAAAGAGGAGCTTTCTACTTTAGAAATTGAATCTGTTGTTGATGTTGGTGGTGTTGAATTTTCTGGAAAACTTGAGGATGTTTATAAAGCTATAATTTTTAGTAGAGTTGCAACAAGATTTTTAATGAGAGTTAAAAATTTTAAATCAGACTCACTTGGACTATTTTTTAAACAGATTGCATCAATAAATTGGGAGTATTATCTTAAAAATAACTCTACAGTTTTTTTTCATGTGACTGCAAGAACATCTAAACTATATCATCAAAGAATGTTAGAGGAGAAATTTAGAGATGCTTTAGATGAATATTCTCAAAAAAACTCAATGAATCTAAATTTTGCTTCTCAAGATGATAGCGAAGATTTAAAAAATGGAGTTACAATATATCTTAGATTAGAAAATGATAGAGCAACAGTCAGTATAGACTTATCAGGAGCTCCAAACTTTAAAAGAGGATATAGAAAATTTATTTCAGATGCACCTATTCGTGAAAATCTTGTCTCTGCTCTACTTTTAAATTTTTGGAAAGATAGAGAGAAACCATTTTTAGATTTAATGTGTGGTTCTGGAACATTTACACTTGAAGCACTCTCTATTATTAAAAAAATTCCTGCTGGTGTTGGAAGAGATTTCTCATTAATGAATCTATCTCACTATAAAGAGGCCATGTTTAAACATATTTTAAAAAAAGGGGAAGAGGAGATTTTAGAACTAACAAATAAAAATTTCTTTCTTTCTGATATTGTTGAAAAACATGTTATTGGTGCAAAAAGAAATCTAGCAACTCTTGGAGAGAGAGGAGTAAAAACATCTGTTTCAGATTTTTTTGATTTTAAACCTAAATATTCTGAAAAAGGCTTTTTAGTTTTAAATCCACCTTATGGAAAAAGAATACAAGAGGAACCTATTTTTTATAAAGAGCTTTATAAAAAACTTAATTTAGATTTTAGTGGTTGGGATTTACTTATTCTTTTACCTGAAGAGGAGAGAATTAATATTAATTTTAAAACTAAAAATAGAGTCACTTTTGAAAATGGTGGAATCCCAATTCAAGCTATCTCTGGAGTTATAATCTAAGAGAAATCTTTTATAAAAAAATTTTTAAGTCATAAAATAGAATGTTTGTAACTATTCAGCTGAAACTTTTTAAATTTAAAAAATGACATTGCTCCTCCAACCCATCTCCACGATGTGGCGATGGGTTAGTGGATAGGGTTATTTTTTTTCTTGATTTTTTTGCAATATGTGATATGATATTTTAGTACAAATTAAGTCTAATTGTATATAAACTTTTATTTAACTTTTTTTTTGAGGTGAGATATGATAGATAATATTAATACTAGAGTTGCAAACTTTAAAAAGATTCTAACAGAGAAAAAAGATTTTCCATACTATGTTTTAGAGCAGTTTAATATTGTTGAGGATGCAGAGAAAAAATATTATGAAGCATCATCACCAGTTTCTAAAAATACAACAGAGATTAAAGCTTTAAAAGATGAAAAAGATAGTGCAGTTAAAAAATCTATTGAAGTTTTATCAATTCTTTATAATATTTTTAAAATAATTAAAGATAAAAAAAGAGTAAATCTTTTTTTTGGTACTGATAAACCATATAATATTAAATCAAATATCAACAGAATGAGAGATATAATTGATATAATATTATCAACAAATGAGCTAAAACAGGATGAGAACATTGATAAATATAAAAATCAATTAGTTGAAGCTAAAAATGCATTAAATGAGATTATATCTCATGGTGATTTAGTTGGTAATAAAAAACTTTTAAAATTATCAAAAGAGAAAGCAAAAGAAAATTTTGAAAATGAGTATTTAAGACTTAAACATCTTGTTATTGCATCTTTAATAGGAACAAATCAAGATTATAAAATATTTTTTCCTGCAATAATATTAAAAAGAAAATCAAAACAAGAAAATCCACAAACAAAAACTGAATAATATTTTTTTTTAGAGTATATTAACAAGTAAAATCTGTTTTTCAGCTAAAAATATTTAATAAAAACTTTACAAATTATAGTAAATAAATTTTTTTAGAGTATATTAACAAGCAAAATCTGTTTTTCAGCTAAAAATATTTAATAAAAACTTTACAAATTATAGTAAATAAATTTTTAAAATAGTTTATATTTAAAATTATATTAATGTATATTGAATTTAATTAAAATTGGTGCGTGGTCTGATAGTTCTATTGTATCTTGAAATGTTTTTGAGTCTAATATATCTCCATTTGTAAAAATATAATCAAGTTTTCTATTCCAAAAACCATTTTTATTTGCCGTATGAGTAAAATATGTTTTCTGATTACTATTTTGATACTCTTCAAGATTAATATCACCTTTAAAATCTTTATAAAATGGATTCAACAGATTTAAATCAATATCTTTTTTATAACTATTTGTTTTCATACAAAAAGAGTCTTCAAAATTTTCAATCTGTTTTGAATATGGAGGAATTGTATTTAAATCACCTCCAGCAATAAAAATTTCTCCTCTCTCATTAATTTTATCAAGATGTTTTTTTAATATTAATATCTGTTTCTGCTTTGTATCATCTGTTGCAAATGCTGATGTGTGTGTATTAATAAGATATATTTTTTTGCTATTAAAATCTAACTCTACTTCTAAAATATTTCTTTTAAGATAGAAATATTTTGTTAAAAAACTATGATTTTTTATAAGTGGGAGTGAATACCTCTTTCCATTTTTTAGTGGATATCTTGATAATATAAGATTACCAGAGTCAATCTTTCCTAATCCATGTGATGGAATATATGAAGACCTCCATTGAGAGGCATAATAGCCATAATTTAAATCTGTTTTATCTAAAATTGTTTGAATTTGATCAATAAAAGCGGAACGCTTTGAAAATCGATCAACCTCTTGTAAAAATACTATATCAGGATTAATATCATTTATCTTTTTTGAGATATTTTCTATATTTGTAGAGACTTCATCAAAATTCATAATGGCTCTATCACCGTAACACTCAAAAAAGAAATCAACTCTGCCTCCACCAAATTTTATATTCCAACTTAAAACTTTTAACTCTTTTAAAGTATCAATTTGATTCTCTGGTGATTTAATATTTTTTGATTGATAAAGTATTGCCTCTTCAATATCTTTAAATTGAGTTCCAAAAAAATCAAAATAGAGTAGTGAAGACAGAAATAAAATAACTACAATAATTAATAGAAAAAAGTATAACATAATCCTCTTTAAAATTTTCATAAACACTCTCAACAAAAATAGAACAATTTGTTTTGAATATAATAATTAAGTTCTATTTATATTTTTTTCTAAAGTCGAAAAAGCCTCTTTTAACTCTTGATCCCTCTCATTACTCATTATAAGTAATCCATCCTCTGATTCAACAACAGTTATATTATTAAGACCAATAATAATTATTTTTTTATTTGTTAAAACAAAATTATCATGACTATTTTGCTGTTGAACATGATTTTGATCTATTTTTGAGTAGAAAATATCAAAATATGCTCGCCATGTTCCAACATCAGACCAATCGAAAGAGGCTTTAATCATTGCAATATTTCTTGCATGTTCTACAATAACCCTTTCACAATGCTCATTTGGAATTTCATTAAATCTTTTAAGCCATATATCCATTGGTTCAGAGATTGTTCTTTCATAAAGCTCTGGATATATCACTTTTAACTCTCTAAAAAAAATATTGGCTGTTGTTATTGATATTCCACAGTTCCAAAAATATTTTTTAGACATTAAAAAATATTGTGCAAGTGATAAATCTGGTTTCTCTTTAAAACCTTTAACACCATAAAGAGATATTGAATTCTCAATGATTCTAGATGTTAATATATATCCATAACCTGTTTCTGGATAGGTTGGTATAATACCATAAGTAACCATAATTTTTTTATTAATAACTAAATCAATTCCATTTTTTATATCCTCTTTAAAATTTCTAATATCTTTTATCATGTGGTCTGATGGTAAAAATAAAATTGGTTCATCTCCTAATCCTCTATCATAAAGATATTTTGTTGTTAATAAAACTGCACCAAATGTGTTTCTACCAATTGGTTCAATAAGAGGTTTTATATTTTCAAATTTAGATATAAATGGAATATACTCATCTCTTGTTAAAATTAAAGTCTCTTTATTATCCTCAAGTTGTGCAACCCTTTTTAGTGTT
Source organism: Anaeromyxobacter dehalogenans (assembly GCA_020718465.1). Classification (GTDB taxonomy): domain Bacteria; phylum UBP6; class JAFGXH01; order JAFGXH01; family JAFGXH01; genus JAFGXH01. The sequence goes on from DYRY01000002.1 coordinate 60,657, forward strand.
AGTGAAAATAGAGAGTCATCATCATAAAGTGAAAGAAACTGTTTTGGTTTTTTTGGAGTACTTAATGGCCAAAATCGAGAACCAATTCCTCCTGCTAATATTGATGTTATCATATATTTCCTTAAAAATATTTTTTATCTAATAAAAATAGTTATAAATATTATTAAAAAATAATACTTCTTTAATATATAGCTTAGATTTTTTGATTTATCAAATAGAAAATAAAAAGAAAATAGTTGATTTTAAAAAGAAATAGAGAATCTATTTTTTAATATTATTATATATTTACTTGTTTTTTATGAAAAATAGTTTAATAATAGTTTTAATTAGTTGTTTTTGGGTTAAATAGATGTCAAAAAGTGGGATTAAAATAGGTTTTTTAGGTGGTGTTGGGCAATTCGGAATGAATTTAACATTCTATGAAAATTCAGAGTGTGGTTTTATTATTGATAGTGGTTCTTTATTTGCAACAGAGGGTTGGCCTGGAGTTGAGTATCTTTATCCAGATTTCTCATATCTTGTTGAGAAAAAAGATAAATTCTCTCTTTTAATTGTAACACATGCTCATGAAGACCATATTGGCTCAATTATTCATTTAATACGAGTACTTCAACTAAAAATAGTTTCAACAGAGTTTACAATATCACTTATAAAAGAGAAAATAAAAGAGGAAGAGGAGTATATAGATCCAGAGTATATCATTATAAGTTCAATAGATAACTATCACTATAACTCTTTTATCTTTGAGTTTATTCCAATAACACACTCAATAATAGACTCTTTAGGTATTATTATTCACTCTGATGAGGGGGTAATTTTTCATATATCTGATTTTAGGATGGAGGTGGAGAATAGAGAGTTACTTTTGAAAAAAATCACTCAAATAAAAGATATTTATGGTAAAATATCACTTTTACTTCTTGATAGTAGTAATTCTGAAAGCAAAAGAGGAGCAACCGAAAAGGATGTGTATTTGAGACTACAAAAAATTATTCCAAATGCACCTAAAAGAGTTTTTATAACAATGTTTGCCTCAAATGTTGAGCGATTTAGAAATATTTTAAAAATTGCACAAGAGTGTGATAGAAAAGTTGTTTTACTTGGAAGATCACTCTTTAGATATTATGGAGTTGCTCAAAAAATAGGATATATCTCTGAAAAAAATCCAATTGTTCCAGTTGAAACATTTTTTGGAAATAGAGATGATAACTATATTTTTATTGTAACTGGTAGTCAAGGAGAGCCTTTTAGTGCTTTATCAAATCTTGTTTTTTCAAATTTTCAAAAAATTGAGATTAAAGAGGGAGATTTGGTTATATTCTCAAGTAGACCAATCCCTGGAAATGAGAAGTCTGTTTATAAAATTATAAATCAGATTGCAAAAAAAGGAAGTGAGTTACTTTATTGGAGGCATTTTGATGATCTTCATGCATCTGGACATGCATCAGCAGAGGAGTTAAGTGAGTTTTTAGCAATCATATCTCCAGAGTGTTTTATTCCTATTCATGGAGAGTTCAGACATCTTATGGAGAATAGAAATTTAGCAGTAAACTCTGGTGTTAATAGGGAAAATAGTGTAATCCCAGAGGTTGGTTCTCAATTTATTCTTAATAAAAATAGATTAGAGCTTGGGGAGATTATTCCAACCAACATAAAAATAATGGATAAAACAGGAATTGATGAAGTTGAACCTATAATAATAAAAGAGCGAGATTCTATGGAGTTTGGTTGTATTGTTATATCTGTTTTGCTTCTTGAAAATGATGGACGAGTTTTAAAAGATCCTCTTGTTATTAGCCGTGGCTTTGTATTTGAAGATCATTTTGAAGAGCTTATATTAGCTCTTTCAAAGCTTGTTAGAAAAGAGGTTGAATCAATCTCTTTTTCTGAATCTCTTGATTATGCTTATGTTAGTATGATTATAAAAAGAGGAGTTAAAAGATTTTTGAAAAAATTTTTTTTTGTAACGCCATTTATTTTTCCAATTGTTCAATACTTATAGGAGGTTTATTTGTTTAAGTATTTTAAAATATATATGTTTTTAGTTTTTTTTATAACTATTTTTTCATTTTTTTCTTGTAATGATGATAGTGTGAAAAAGCAGAAAAAAAATGATTATCCACCAGCTGGAAAAACTATTAAAGATTCAAAAATAGTAACAATTAATAAACCTCAAAATATTGGAGGAACAAAATACAGTTATAATAATTTAAACTTTTATTTAGACTCCTCATTTACCCAAAAAGATGATAAAAACTACTTTGGGGAACATGGTATTAATATTACTATTGATAAAGATGCAACATCACTTTCACTAAAAGATTATTCTCTATTTGTTTTTAACACAATTCAAAAAGAGTATCCAAGATTTACTCTTTTTGCAGAAGAAAATATTTTTTTAAATAGTATGAACTCATTTAAAACAACATACATTCTTGATAAAGTAAAATATTTAATACAAATAGAGAGTGTTTTACTTAAATCAAGTGGTGAAGTTTACATTTTTACAATAACTGGTAAAAAACAGGATATTGAGGAGAGTAGAGATAAAATTGATAATATATTCTCAACATTAGAGATAGAGAAAATATAATGCTATTTTTTTTATTCATATCCACTGAATACCTTAAACCTGATTTACAATTCCATTCAATTCATTATTACAAATAATCCCAGATGATTTATATAATACTAATTTAAAACAATAAAACAAGATGTTTAATATAAAGATTGAAACCTATTTTAATAGATTTATTGATGCTTTTTTTCGTAATAATACAATAAAAAGAGTAAAAATTATTAAAATCAGTGGTAATTTTGAACTATTAGATGTTTCAAATGAGCAACCACCACTATCTGACGATTTCTTTAAAGGTTTTTCACAAACTCCTTCTACACAGATATCTCCATCAATACAATACCCATTTGGATTATAGTCAGAACATCTCTCAACACACATACCTTGAGAGTTACAGATATCCTCACCAGCACAAGCACCATTAACATTTGATTTAGAACATGGTATTTGGCAATTGCGATTAATACATATTGTTGATAAATCTAAACAGATTCCAGCAGGATATGAATCTCCGCAAATAGCAACACAATAACCATCAATACACTCTTTTCCTTGAGAACAATAACCATCCAATGCTATTTCAGAACAAGATGATTTACACTCTCCTTCAATACACTTTAATCCATTTTCACAATATCCATTAGAAACAGTTTCAGAGCATCTATTCTCTTCACAACTATCATATATAGGAATATTACTTGATGTTTCAAGTAATTTTATATCTAGATTTGTAAAAATTCCACTTCCACCATAATTTAAAAAATGAATATACCAATCTCCTTCTGAAAAACATGGACCCTGAACTGTTGTAGAACCACTTTGTGATTTTAAATCAATAACATAATCTCCATTATGAATTGGAGTTCCTCCCTCTAAATTAAAAGTTACAGGTTCCCCTTTTTTTATAACAATTGATAAAAGTGGTGCTGGAGCATTCCATCCCCATTGATCAGGATGAGTTCCAAAATCAATTTTCATTGATTTTTTACCTTCTGGAACATTAATTTTATATTGCATATATGATGTTCCAAACTCTCTTGTTAAGAGAGGATTGTCTCCATTAGATTTTCCTCCAATAAAATCATACATAATATCATTGCTATTATATGGTTTTGCCCTATCACACTCAACTAGACCATGTGATTTAAATGCCTGATGAACTATATCTCTATAACTTTCATCAAACTCTGCTGCAATCTCCTCATTTATTACTCTTGCCTCATCCATTGAGCATCTTTTAGGAAGAGCTACCATTGCCTTAAATATGATTTTATCTGCAATTTCAGCTCCTAATAACTCTCTAACCTTCCAAAGTGCACCAGAAAAATATCTGCTATCATAATGAGATTCCCCTTTAACAGCATCAGAACATTTTAAGTTATTATCTAAATTTCTTAAAACTCCAGCATGATTTCCAACAACTGAATCATCCGCTATTGTTGATGAAAAATAGTCTGCATATCCCTCATTCATTGCTCCAGGCTCTGCACTTAAACCAAATTTATCAAAATTATAACCAACAAGTGCTGATGTTTTATCAACAACTCCATGTGTATATTCATGATAAATTACATCACCATCATAAGAGTAGTCACAACTATTTCCTTGACCAAAAACTATTGCATCTCCAAAAGGAAATCCAAGCATGGAAGTATAGGCACTTGGTGCAAAAAAAGCATTATCATATCTTTGCCAAATTCCACTTTGATACTCATGATAGTTACTTATAGCAGTTAATTTTGGCATTAAATCTTTTGAAAAATCATCCTCAAATCTATTCCAAAAATAGTTATGTACTAATGTAACATGATAATACATCTGTATTGATGAAAAAGGTTCATCTCCAGACATCTCATCAGGAAGATATGTAAATGTGAGATTTTCACCACTCTCCATTGCTTGTGCATCAAGAGTTAAGCCACAGATGGTTGATTCTCCATAAGGAGTATTAACTATTTGTGGTCTGCTTGTTTTACAGTTATAAGATACAACATGTTCACCATAAAGTTTTCGATAATATTCACTATTTGAATCATAAAACTCTGGTGCAAAATCTGTAAACTCTTTCTCTTCTAGATTTGAAACAGCAGGAGATGGAGAGTATATATTTCCATAAACAGCATCTAAAATTCTATTTTCTCTTCCAAGTAGTTTACCTGTTTCTGCATTATAGTAGTAGACCCAATTAAGATGAAGAGCCTCTGGTAGATTAATCTCATATAATGGAAGAATATTTTTCCCATTTTTAATATCAAGTTTTAATATAACTCTATCCAAATAATTATTTGGGTTGAATATTAAACCAAAATCAGCTTTTAATTTTAGCAAAATATCATGTTTTGATGAGATTTTTTTTGATATAGTCTTATCTAATAATTCATAATCTATATTTTTTATAGTTGAATCTCCAATTTGTCTTAAATTTTGATTTTTATCAAAAACAAAAATGAGTTCACTATTTAAAATCTCAATATTTTTATAGTTTTGCTTATATTTTAAAACAGCTCCACTCTCTGTTTTAATATTTTTGTCTAAATTTATTGTAAAATCATTTTTTTGCAAAAAATTAGAACTACTGTTTTTAAGAAAAAATTTGATTTTCTTCTCTAGTGTTTTTCCCTCTATTGATGTATTGAGAAATACTCTTTTTGTTACACCTTTTTCAGAGTATATTTTTTGTGGGTTTAGTTTATCATAAACACTATCTTGATTAATAAGAAGTACTGATGATAGTAATAAAAATAAAAAATTCATTTGGTCTCCAAAAATCAACCAACAACAATATAGTAATAAATTAGATAAAAATCAAACTAAAATAAAAAAATCTAATAAATAAATAGATATGATTTAAAAATTGTAAAAAGATAGAAAAAATAAAATCCTATTGCATATGTAAAAGTGTGTAATTTTCATTCTGGATATTGTACTTCTCATTGCTATATGGTTCTGTTTGTAACTCAAATGGGTTTTGTGAGTAGTAGATTACTCTATTTTTCATAAAAAAACCTCTAAAAAAATCGTAAAAAATAAAAAAATAAAAAAAAAGATAAATAAATAAAAAAAAA
>DYRY01000135.1:0-1991 GCA_020718465.1 Anaeromyxobacter dehalogenans
TTTTAATTAAAGAAATAGAAATCTTTCTTTGATTTTTTTCTTTTTTTGTGGTAGAGTATTTTGTATTTTTTGTGAACTTTTCTGTTTACACTCTTAATTATATATTTAAATATATAATTAGATAGTTTTTATTTTAGAAAAATAAAAATATTACGAATAGATAACAGATATATTGATGTTTTAATTATTGTATTTAACATAATTAAACTAAGCATATATTTTTTTTCTGCTCTATCATGATTTTCTATAGATTCTATGGAAAATCCTTTAGTAACATGAAATAAAGAGGTTTAAATGAGATTTTTACTTTTTCTATTTTTAATCTCTTTCTCTTTGTATGGAAATAGTTACTCATTAAAAACATTTGCAACGGCAAATGATTTAAAAGAGGGGCTTAAAGAGAAGAGCATGTGGAATCTATCATTGAATGATGGAGTTCCAAGGTTTTTAGTTAAAAGTTTTCCAGATGGATTGGATAAACAAACAATATCAGAGAAGAAAAAAATTTTCTTCCATACACTCATACCAATTGTGCTCACTGTTTTTGAAGAGATTAAAAACGAAAGAGCAATCCTTATTGAAATATCAAACAAAATCAAAGAGAAAGTTTTTAATGAGAGTTTTTTCAAAAAAACAAATTTGTCAAATAGTGATAAAAAAAGGCTAAAAGAGATTGTTTTAAAATATAAAACAGATAAAATTGAAACACTTTTAGAAAGAGTAGATATTGTTCCAATTAGCCTTGTTCTTGCTCAAGCAGGAATAGAGTCTGCTTGGGGAACCTCAAGATTTTGTAAAGAGGGAAACAATATTTTTGGAATCTGGACATTTGCAGGTGATGGAGTTACTCCAAAATATAGAAAAAAAGGTATGACACATCAAGTTGCTACTTATGACTCTCTTCTTGAATCAGTAAGAGAGTATATGTATAAACTAAATACAGTCAAAGCATATAAAAAATTAAGAGTTTTAAGAGGGAAAAGATTTGATTCAATATATATGGCCTCTGGGTTAAAACATTATTCAGAAAGAAAAGAGGCTTATGTTAAAGATATTGTTTTAATGATTCAAAAAAATAGACTTCAAAAATACGATTTAATAACACTATTAGAAGAGAGAGTTGCTCTTCTTTTTTGGTAAATTATTTATGATATTATTTTTGGCAATTTTTACAAATTCCATACATTTGAAGAATGTGATGTGTTAACTCAAAATTATACTTTTTTGCAACATCTTTTTGAAGTCTCTCAATCTCTGAATCACGAAACTCCTCAATTATTCCACACTTTATGCAAATTAGATGGTCATGATGCTCTTCTGCTCTAATTGGTTCAAAAAATGTTGTAGTACTATTAAATGTGTGGGATAGAGCCATATTAAAATCACATAGAAGTTTTAAAGTTCTATATATTGTTGTGTTACCAATTGTTGGATTTATTTTTTTTATCTCTGTGTATAGTGTTTCTGCATCTACATGGCTTTTAGATTCAAAAAAAAACTCAACAACTAACTCACGTTGAAGACTCTGTTTTAATCCACTATCTTTAATTTTTTTTCTAAACTCTTCTAAATATCCATTTTTATCCATTAAAAACCTCTGATTCAAATTTTTTTAACTCTTTTTTACAAATTGGTAACTCATTAAGAAGTTCCCACTCATAAATTGTCACAAAAAATATATCTTGTAAACTCATTTGGGGTAGTTTTATTAATATTTCAACTCTATCTTCACTTTTTAGATATTTACAACTTTCAATAAAAAAACCTTTATGTTCAAAACAATCTTTAATCTTTCTTAAAACTTTAACTCTTTGAACTGCTAAAGCTCCCTCTTCAGATTGATACATTTTTGAAAATTTATTTCTACTAAATGTTATTGGAAATAGAAATAGTCTTCTAAGAAGGTGTTTGTAATAAAGAATATCCATAAAATCCTCAATTATAAATAAACCTCAAATAAAATGGCTGTATGTTTTAAAAACAGCTATGAA
>DYRY01000135.1:2091-7665 GCA_020718465.1 Anaeromyxobacter dehalogenans
ATTATTTTAAATCTTTTTGATTTTTTATGTTAAAAACTATTATTTAAATCTTTTTGATTTTTTTGAATACTATTGAACTATATTTGTAACATCATTTGGTTTTTGTCCAGATGTAAGTGAAAATCTGTAAAAAGAGTCATTTTGACTTGTAACTCCATTATCTTCACCTTTTACATTAGAAACAGGCCAAGTTGAGTAAACATAATCATTTGATGAGTTTGTTACAAACATATATATCTGAACTCTACTTGATGTGTTGATATCTGTAAATGGGATTGTTATCTCCATATTTGGAACTCCCATATAGTTTTGATGAGCTTTTCCCCCATTAAAAGTTGTTATGTCCCACCAATTAGTAGTACCACTTATAGAGTAAAAATTTTGTAGAGTATTTGATACCTCTAAAACATAGTCTGCTTTAAAGTTTGTTGGAAGAGCTCTTGCATTCGCTTCATCATCATGATCTAAAGCATAGCTCAAACCACTATTTGTTCCCTGACCACTCCAACTATCAACATATATCTCAAATCTTGCTGATGAATCAGTAGAGAAATCTTTTCCTTTTAGAGCAACATAGAGATTTTCTGAATCCCAAGTGATGTATGATGTGATTCCAGCTCCACCATCACCAAGGTACTCTGTTGTTTTCCACTCACCTGCAATACCATCCATAACAATTGAGTGAAATGTACAAGTTCCATCTGCACAAGGATCTACAATCTCTTCAATACAGTTTAAACCATCTGCAACATAACCATTGTCACAGTTACAAACTGCACTATTATCTTGAACTTCGCAAGAACCATGACCAGAACAAGTTACATCTTTACAAGGATTAGCTATTGCTGTTATTGTTGCATCTCCACCAGAAACAGAGTTAGATATAATTCCATTTTTATCACAGTAACTCCAAGTTGTTCCACCATTTGCAGAGAAACGATAGATGTATTTAAACTCTCCCGCTGTTGTTGTTGGAAAATCAGCCATATATTCATGATTGTTTCCACAATTTGAACAGGTTGCATTATATGTTCCCGATACCCAAGTTAATTGAGTTGCATTAATTGGTGTTGATATTGTTGTTGCAAAACCAAGCTCCCCTTTAATTTGTGCATTTGGTCCACTATTTGTTGTTACATTTGGAATAAAAACTTGACCATAAACTCTCTCTGGAGCACCATTTTGATCACCACTAATTGTTACTGGTCCCATTAATTTACACCACTCAACAACAGGAGTTGTATCCTCAATACATGTTAACTCTTGAGCAGTATATCCTGTATCGCAATTACAAACAGGAGATAACTCAACAACTTCACAAGAACCATGACCTGAACAGGTAACATCATCACAAGGATTAAATGTTGCATGGATATTTGCACTTCCAGCAGTTACCTCTGCAGTATCAGTAACTACACCATTTCTATCACAATATTTCCAAGAGTTTCCACCATCTGCAGAGAATCTATAAACATAGGAGTAGTTTCCTGCTTCGGGAAGATAGAGTGTGTAGCGATATTCATGATTATTAAAATATTTTACATTGAAAGTTGCACTATTCCATTGAAGAGTTGTAAGAGATGAGAGTGTTCTAATTCTGTCTGTTGTGTATGCAAATTCTCCTTTGATTGATGGAGATACTGTATCAAGAGTATTTGTAACTCCTGCAACATAAACCTGACCAAAAATAAATCTTGAATCACCCTCATCAGCATCATATTGAAGTGGACTCTGAATTTTACACCATGAAACAGTATAACCTGTTACAGTTGCAACACCAGAAGCAATTGATTGAGCAACAACACCATTTTTATCACAATATCTCCAAGTTACTCCATTATCAGCAGAGAATCTATAAATATAGTGGTATGTTCCTGCAGTTTCTAACAACCAACCTGTTTTATATTCATGATTATTACCAACTTTTGCATTGAAACTAGAATCTTTCCATGTTATTTGGTCTGTTTCAACATTTGTTATTGGGGTGGTTGAGTATCCTAATTGACCCTTAATTTGTGAGGATGCAGTTGCCTGTGAATCTGTTATAGATGGAACAAGAACTTGACCAAAAACAGTTTTTGAAGTGTTGATTGAGACATTAATCTCTGTTGGATATTGAATGTTACACCACTCAACAGTTGCTCCTGCATTTTCAACACAATTTAATGGATTATCATTAGAGTTATATCCACTATCACAAGTACATCTTGGAGAATTATTACTGATTAAACATACTCCATGACCATCACAATCAACTCCAGAGCATGGATCATTTGGTGCTGTTACATTTCCAACTCCAGAGTAGATAACACCATTTGTAATTACTCCTCTTGTGTCACAGTAGCTCCATGTTTCACCACCATTCATTGAAAATCTATAAAGATAGGAGAATGTTCCCTCTGTTGTTGTTGGAAAATTTGCTGTATACTCATGATTATTTCCATCTTTCAAATTAAAAGTGGCATTAATCCAAGTTAAATTTGTTGGATTTAGTGGTTGATATACTGGAGTATTTACAACTCCCAATTGAGCTTTTATAAAAGGTTGTTCTTGAGTTTGTGTTGTAACACCATTAATAAATAGTTGACCATAAACAGGAACAGATGCTCCATTTAGTTCACTATTAATTGTTGCAGGGTGTTTTATTCCACACCACTCAATACCAATCTCTTCAACACATTGAAGTCCATCTGCTGGTTGATAGCCAAATTCACAATCACAATAGGCAACTCCATTCTCAACCATACAAACACCATGGTCAGAGCATGTAACACCATCACAAGGACCAAATATTGTAGCTCTTCCAACATTTCTATTGGATTCACTAATAACAGTCTCTGTTCCACAGAATTTCCAAGTTGTTCCACCATCAGCAGAGAATCGGTATATATAGTTGTATGTTCCTGCAATCTCAAAGTTCATATCAACTTTATATTCATGATTATTTCCAAACTTTACATTAAATTGAGCATCTTTCCAAACAAACCACTCTGGATTAAATGGATATATAAACTCTTGTCCCATATTAAAACCCATTTGTGCCTTAATTTGAGAGTTTTGACTATTCTCTGTTGTCACTCCAGGAACAAAAACTTGACCATAAATAGTTCTTACTGTTCCCTCTTCACCAACAACTGATTTTGGTGACCAAACAGCACACCATTCAACCCCCACAACATCTGAAACACATGTATTATTTTCAAGACGATAACCATTTTCACAACTGCAAAGTGGAGCATTATTCACAACAGAACATGTTCCATGACCACCACAATCAACACCAACACAAGGGGAGCTATCGGCTGTTATACTTGCTGTTCCATAAGATACCCCAGAAGATATCTCACCATTTATATCACAGTAGTGCCAAGTTGTTCCACCATTTGCTGAAAAACGGTATATATAGTAGTATGTTCCACTATTTTCAACTTGAAATAGGGTTTTGTACTCATGATTTTCATAAAAACGAACATTAAACTCTCCATTTTTCCAAGTAAGAGAGTTCCAGCTTGTTGAGGTAGTTATAGGAGTTGTTGAGATTCCAAGTTGAGCCTTAACATTACTATTTGGTGTTGCTAATGCTGTATATTCAGGAATATTAACTTGTCCATAAACCTCAATTGGATCTGTTGATAAAGAGCCAATTGATTTTGATATTGAGCGTGGAGATTGTAGATTACACCAAAGAACATCAGCAACATTGTTCTCAATACAACTTAATCCTTGAGCAACATAACCATCCTGACAACTACAAACGGCTTGAGTTCCCTGAACCTCACAAACTCCATGACCTGAACATGTTACTCCTCTACAAGGATTAACATCATTAATACAGTTTAATCCAGAGGCTGTATATCCCTCACTACAAACACAAATTGCTTCACTATTTGCAATAGCACAGATTCCATTTCCAGAACATGTTACTCCTTGGCAAGGGTTACTTTCTGCTTTACACTCAAAACCAACTGCAACATAACCACTATCACAAACACATTTTGGAGCTCCATTTACAACTCCACAATCACCATGATTTGAACAAGTGATTCCCTCACATAAATCAACAGACTCTGGGATACAACTTAAATCATAGGCTTGATAGCCTGTTTCACAATTACATTGAGCCTTTCCATTTTGAACAGAACATGTTCCATGATCAGAACATGTAACATTTGCACAAGGATCAATTGTAATGGGAATACAATTAATTCCTTCAGGACGATATCCCTCATTACAACTACATTGAGCAACTCCTCCAACCTCAACGCAGTTTCCATGACCAGAACAAGTAACTCCAGTACAAACATTTTGTGTATCAGGTGCACAATTTAGACCATCTGCAACATAGCCTTCCTGACAACTACAAACTGCTGCACTATTTTGAACCACACAGTTTCCATGACCAGAACAAGTTACCCCTTGACAAGGACTTACTGCATCTTTAACACAAATAAGTCCCTCTGCATGATAACCATTAAAGCATTCACATTTTGGAGAACCACTATTATTAACACAGTTCCCATTACCACATATTACATCTCTACACACATCTGTAGCTTTTTCAGTATCTGCACAACCAGATACTAAAATAGCTACAAAAATGGAGAGAGCTAACCAAATACGACTCATACATCCTCCATAAAATAAAACTAAAAAAAAATTACAAAAACAGATTATTTTTGTCTTTTTAAATCTAACAAAAAAGATTTATCTTTTACAAAAACAGATTATTTTTTTGTTTTTATCTTTTTAAAATTATATCTGTTTTTTTAGATAAAAAAATAGAATTTTATAAAAAACTCCACTTCACAGAATACAGTTTTTTACAGTTTTTTTCAAAGAAAAGCCCTTTTTTTTAAAAAAAAATAGATTTTTATGTTAAAATATCTATATTAAAAAAAAATAATTTAAACTATTATCTATTATAATTTTTTTGTGATTTTTCTGAAAAAAAATGGTGATTTCTATGAAATATTTATGTTTTTTATATTTATTCATCAAAGATCATATCTTTTTGTAGTTTTTCTAACTCCTCTTTGGATATTTCGGTAATTTCAATAATCTCTTCAATAGAGGTGCCTTTTTTTAACATTTTTTTAGCTATTTTAAGTTTACCCTCTATTAAACCCACTACTTTTCCCTTTTCGATTCCCTTTTCGATTCCCTTTTCAATTCCCTTTTCGATTCCCTTTTCGATTCCCTTTTCGATTCCCTTTTCAATTCCCTTTTCAATTCCCTTTTCGATTCCCTTTTCAATTCCCTCCTCAACTCCTTTTTCTCTAATATCATTTAAAACTTTTGCTAAACCAGTCATAATGTCCCCCTTTTTTACCAATATATCTAAAATATCTATCTCTATATCATCATTACCAGATGTAAGAGTAAGAAATTTAAAAAAAACTGTTGTAACCTCTTTTACTTTCTCTTTATCCATATTACCAAATAGAGTTTCAATGTTTTTTGCTATAATAAACATATCTTTCTCTTCAACTCTATTACTTCCTGTTGCTAAAATGTTAGTCAAAATAGATTTCATCTCCATTAATCTCTTTTTTCCTATTTTTTGAAGCATTATTT
>DYRY01000136.1:0-5948 GCA_020718465.1 Anaeromyxobacter dehalogenans
CAATCTTCAACTGTTAAGTTTTTAATATCATCAGTATAACCAATTGTATCATGTGAGTATGTATGCTTATCATAAAGATTTGCAAGAAGATGCTCCCACATATAACCATTTGGATCATCCTCAACCCTTAATGTTCTCTCATTTAAAACACTATCTCGCTCAATATCCAGAATCTCCTGATTTAAATCAAGATTAACCATTCTATCACACTCTAATTTAATTGGTAGCTCGATTGAACAAGCAGGAATACTCTCAATATATGCAGTATAATCACTACTTGTAAAGGCATTACTACCCTCTGAACCAGCCTCCTCTAATAGATGATCAAAAACTCCTACTCCATAATTTTTTGTTCCTCTAAACATCATATGTTCAAATAGATGAGCAAGACCTGTTTTTCCATCTTTCTCGTTTTTTGACCCAACTTTATACCAAACTTGAACTGTTACAATTGGTGCTTGACTATTTTTTAAAAATACAACACTCATTCCATTTGGAATATATTCAGCAAAAACTGCAGTTCCAATGTTATAAATTGGCATCTCTTTTACAACTTTAAAAAACTCCATAAACCCTCAATTTTATATTAAATTATTTTTCTCACAAAACAAAAAAATAAACTTCAATTTTATATTAAATTACTCTTTAAAAAAAACAAAAAATAAACCTGTTTATTTTTCACTATTAATTTTATTCTCATCTAAAGTACTATTTTCATTGGAATAAGCAATATGATTACTTGACTTTGGATCTTCAAAACCAATTTGCTCACTTTTATAATCTTTTGGTATAAAAAGAAGTGCAAGAAGAGATAAACTATTAATTGCAAGAATAATTAAAGTTTGTTTCATTGGTCTTGCTGAGTGAATCATCATAACATAAAAGTAATCGATAATATTAAATAGAATAATGTAAAATGAAAATGTTATTTTGGGTCTATCAATTTCAAGCATCTTTTTCAATCCAGCAATAACAAATCCATTAATAAAAATTATTGGAAAGTATGATATTGTTGCAAATAAAACATAATCTCCAACGGTTTGAACAGAGTAGAATATATATAAATATATTGCCATAGCTTTTGTAATAATAAAGGCATTGTTTATTGCAACAAGAACAAAAGATAGTAGAAGCATATAGATAGAGATTCTAAAATATTTTGTCATAATTACCCTCTCAAAACAGTAAAAAGCAATTCTATAATATTTTCTATATATTTTCAATCTATATTATGGTTAAGCTATTTTAAAAAATATTTTTAAATTTTTTAAAATATAATATCTCTTGATTATAATATTTTTAAACAGATATATTAAGATGAGAGATACCAGTTTGCCCTTTAGTTGGACCATAATTTTGACTATCTTTAGGTTGTAGTATTGAGAGTGAAAATTGATAAAGTGTTCCAATATGTCTATTTTTTTTTAAAATTCTTTCTAAAAGCTCTTTAGATGCCTCTGTTCTCAACTCTTTGTTTCTTATCAAATTTTCAATAATTTTAATATAATCTGTTTTTTTATCTCTAATCTCATTTAAAATAGTAATATTCATTTTTTGTAGTGCTAACTCCTCTTTCTCAAGAAGATTATAAAACTCATTCAACACATCATCAACCATTTTTCATCCACAAATATAGTTTTTTAGTATAAATTGAAATAAAAACTATTTCAAGTTTATATTATATCACTCAATTTAAAAGTTATCTTTTTTCATAAAAAATTATGGATTTTAATTACTGTTGCATGTTTAGTGCAAATGATGGTTCTAAATTAGCTGCTTTTCGAGCAGGAAGATATGCTCCCAAAATACAAAAAATTATTGCAAATGGAATTGTTGATAATATTAACCATAATGGATATGAAAAGTAGGTTTCAGGTTTATATGGAAAATCTGGAAGCCTATTATTTGAGTACCAATCAATTAAAAACCCAAGTAAAACTGCAATTAATATTCCCATTAATCCACCAAAAAAACCAATAATCCCTGACTCTAAAAGAATCATTTTTCTAATATAGGATTTTGTTGCACCAATTGCTCTCAAAACTGATATCTCTTTTATTCTTGTGTTAACAGATGCGTAAAAAGTTTGCATAATATTTATTGCAGAGATAACAATAATAATTATTGATATCACTAAGAATAGTAGTGTAACTATCATAATAAAAAAATTTATTCTCTCATTATTATCTGTTACTAACATAAAACGACTATCTTTTGATATCTCATTTTTAAGTATTGCTAAATCAGTTTTATTTTTAGCCTCTAATATAATTTGGTCATATTTTTCAGATGCATCTTTACTTAAATAAAATTCACGCCACTCTTTAACATAATCTATTGGAACAGCAAAACCTAGTGGAACATTTTTTGAAACTCCAACAATTTTTGCTTTTAATCTTCGATTCTCTTTGTCTGAATTATGAATAAAAGATTCACCTAATATAAGTTTAAATGGATAGTTTCTTAAAAGTGCTGGAGATAGTTTTGGTAAACCATGACTTATTGCATAACTTCCATTATATATCTCAAATATCTCTTGTGAAACAACAACAGGAACAGCCTCTTTTTCATCAAATTTTTTAAAAACAGATGAATCAACTAAATCTTTTTCAACCATCTCTATAGGTAATCCATAACCTATTGCATCCATTCTAAAGTAGTTTCCAAGTATTTTTCCCTCAACCATAAATGGCATATCCATATTTTGAACAGGA
Organism: Anaeromyxobacter dehalogenans; assembly: GCA_020718465.1. Lineage (GTDB taxonomy): Bacteria > UBP6 > JAFGXH01 > JAFGXH01 > JAFGXH01 > JAFGXH01. Next base: position 2,715 of record DYRY01000136.1, read on the forward strand.
TAGAGTGATTTAATTATTTTATTATTTTTTAGTTCAGTTAAAATCTCATCTGTAATTGGAGTTTGTGATTTTATTTTAATAAAGTGAATAGATGAGTCAAATATTTTTTCATTAACAACATTCTGCATTCCTGATGAGAGTGATATAAAAAATACAAATATTGCCATACCAATTATAATACCAAAACTTGATAGGAAAAAATTTTTTTTGTTTTGTGCAATATTTTGAAAAGCTGTTTTGAGTAGAAACATTAAAAAACCTCCTATTTATCTTTTCTATTTCTTAAAATCTCTGTTTGACGAATCATAACATACTTCTTTATCTCATTTTGACTATTTTTATCAATATTTCTAAAAGAGAATCCAATTCGATAAATATTTATATTTCCCTTTTTCTGATGAAGTTGAACAGAAGCTAAAAAGGCAATAGACTCAATAATAATCTCTTGAAGAGTAATCCTTAAAAGAAACATTGGTGGTAAAAAATTTTTGATATCACTTGTTGAAGATAATATTGTTATACCAACTCCTCCTTCAGATATATCTATAACTGTTGGTTCGATTGTGTTTTTCTCTTTTTTCCAAAACTCAAGAAAATTTAAGTAAAAATCTTTCTGCTCCTCTTTTATATATGGTGCAATTTGAACAGATATTGGCATTGAAATAGATTGAGGAACTCTTACAAACTTTCTTCTTTGAAGTTTATAAATTGTTGAAGGAATTTGAAAAAAAACACCTCCATTTTTAGGTGAAAAAGTTACAAATGCTGGTATAAATCCATAAAAAATATCATCATGCCTAAAAACAACAACAATTCTCTCTGTATAAAATCGATTTTTATAGAGATTTATAAATGGGATATAGTCTGTTTCAAAAAATTTACTTTTATCTTTAATATCTAATGACTCAATAAAAGTTTTAAAAATTTTCTTCACACTTCCAAGTATAATTGTTATCCCTTTTCTACTGCTCTGAAGCTCTTTTAATAGTTCCAATATATAACTTTGATTCTCTATTGGAGCATATTCAGATTGATTTACAATAATGGGTTCTTTTAGTAAAAATTCAAAAAGTTCTACCATAAATTAGTTCCTGATTGTCAAAAATAGTAAAAAGGGTTAAAAACACAATAAAGTACAAAGTATATAATATCTTTTTTATTTATTTTTTCAAGTACTAACTAAAATAATATCTTTTTTAGATGTTTTTATCTATTTTATTTTACATTAAACTAAAATAATAGTATATTTTTCTTAAAGAGTAGAAACATTATTTTTAAAATTATATAATTTTATTTTTTTATGAGGCATTATGGAACAAAAGAGTTTAATTGATAAAATTCAAGATATTTGGCATCTTGTTAGTCAGGTTCATAAAGGTCAAACATATGGTGGAGAGATTGTTGGCGAAAAAATTGAGTATATAAATCATATTGCTTCAGTTGTTTTTGAGATACTTGAAGCAATAAAACATGATTCAACAATTGATGAAGAGTTTGCAATTTGTTGTGCATTACTTCATGACACAATTGAAGATACATCAATTGACTATGACTTTATTAATTTTAATTTTGGGAAAAAAATTGCAGATGGAGTTATGGCTTTAACAAAAAATAGTAAAATTAGTGGAAAGAAAGCTCAAATGATTGATAGTTTAGAGAGAATTAAAAAGCAGCCCAAAGATATTTGGTGTGTTAAAATGGCAGACAGAATTTGCAATCTCTATACTCCCCCTTTTTATTGGAGTGAGGAGAAAAAAATAGAGTATCTTTCTGAATCAAAAATAATCTATGAAGAACTCAAAGATGCAAATAGTTATCTTGCAGATAGATTAAAAGAGAAAATAGAGAGATATAAAAAATTTATCTCTTTAGAAATTCAATAAAAAAATAACAAATATAAAATCAATCTTTACCTTTAAATGGCTCATCATGAAACTCTTTTTTTATTAAGACAATTTCATCTAATTTTGAGATAAATAGCTCTACTAATTTAGGATCAAAATGTTTTCCTGACTCCTCTTTTAAAAGATTTGCAGTATCTTCAAAGCTCCAAGCTTTTTTATAGTGTCGTTCTGAAGTTAAGGCATCAAAAACATCTGATATAGCTGTCATTCTTGAGTGAATTGATATCTCTTCACCTTTTTTTCCATAAGGATAGCCAGTTCCATTCCATTTTTCATGATGTTCAAGTGCAATTATTGCAGCAGTTTGAGTTAATTTACTCTCTCCACCTTTTAAAATATCAAAACCATACATTGCATGTTTTTTCATTATATCAAACTCTTCATCTGTTAATTTTCCTGGTTTCTTTAAAATTATATCAGGAATTCCAACTTTTCCAATATCATGCATTGGTGTTGCAAGACGAATTATCTCTAACTCATCCTCATCCCAACCAATTTCACGCCCCATCAATTGGCAAAAAAGTCCAACTCTAACAATATGATTTTTAGTTTCAGGATCTTTATATCCTGTTGCATGTGATAGTCTAAAAACAACATCCTCTTGTGCATGTTTAAGTTTTTCATAAAGAATTGAGTTTTCAATACTACTTGCAGCATAGAGAGATAAATGTATAAGTAGTTCCATATCTTGTGAATCAAAATGTGAAGCAGTTTTTTTATTTATAACTTGAAAAATACCAATTGGAGACTGTTTTCTATCAACAAAAGGAATCGCAAGTATACTTTTTGTTCTATAACCTGTCTGTTGGTCAACTTTTTGGTTAAATCTTGAATCTTCATAGGCCTCTTCAATATTTAAAGGCTCTTTAGATTGAAAAACATGTCCTGCAATACCAACATAATTTGGAATTCTAATCTCTTTAACACCATGTGCAAAAATTGTCCATAACTCATTTGTATCTGGATCGTTTAAAAATATACTACATCTATCAGCATCTAAAAGTTTTCTTGCTATATTACTCAAAAGAATAAGCATTTTTCTTAAATCTTTCTCTTTTGCAATCTCAACTGTGGCATGTATTAGATTTGTCAATTTATCAAGCATAACTAAATCCAAAAATAATAGCTCATTATATCTTAATTTATTAAAAAATCCAAATTTTTTTAATTTTTATTTTTTTGTTAATAACTCATCTTCACCACCCCCTATAAAAAAATAGATAATTACAAATTTTTTGTAAAATATGAAAAATAAGTTAACTTTTAGAAAAATATATATTATAACTAATGTAATAATTTTTGATTTTAATAAAAAATCTAAATGTTTTTT
>DYRY01000136.1:6048-7633 GCA_020718465.1 Anaeromyxobacter dehalogenans
ATATTATAACTAATGTAATAATTTTTGATTTTAATAAAAAATCTAAATGTTTTTTATTATTTAAATTATTTGTATCTTTTTATTTCTTTTTGTTAATTAATAATTGGTTTTACAGATTGAATGTAAAATATAATATTAATGGAGGTTTGGATGTCTCAAAGGGAGGTTTGGAGTAGTAAAATTGGATTTATATTAGCAGCAGCAGGAAGTGCTGTTGGGCTTGGTAATATATGGAAGTTTCCATATATTACAGGGGTTCATGGTGGAGGAGCATTTGTTTTAGTTTATCTTATTGCAATTTTACTTGTTGGTTTACCAATAATGATTGCAGAGATTTATATTGGAAAAACAACACAAAAAAATCCTGTTGGAGCTTTTAAAGATGTAACAAAAAATAGTAATTTTTTAACAAAACTTGCAAAACTCTCTCCTATTGCAGGATTTTTAGGAGTTTTATCTGGAATTTTAATTTTATCATTCTACTCTGTTGTTGCAGGTTGGACTCTCCATTTTTTATTCCTATCATTTAAAGGTTTTTCAGGCTCTAAAGAGGTAATTGAGGGGCATTTTAATCATCTTTACTCAACTCCTTCAATTATGATTTTATGGCACACAATTTTAATGATAATTGTTGTTTTAATAATATTAAAAGGGGTTCAAAAAGGGATTGAAAAGGCAAGTAAAATAATGATGCCATTACTTATATTTATTCTTTTTACTCTTATGATTTACTCTATTTTTAATGGTGGAAGTGGAGAGGCATTTCGGTTTATGTTTTATCCCGATTTTTCAAAGCTTAATGCAGAGGCAATAATTCAGGCTTTAGGACATGCCTTTTTCACACTCTCATTAGGAATGGGGGTTATGATAACTTATGGTTCCTACTTAAAAAATGATATATCAATTGTTAAATCATCTGTATTGGTATCTTTTATTGATACATTTATAGCTTTACTTGCTGGAATGGTTATTTTTCCAATTGTTTTTTCATCTGGTTTAGAGGCTTCTAGTGGTCCAAGTTTGATATTTAAAACTCTTCCAACTCTTTTTGCAAAAATAACAAGTGGTTCTATTATCTCTATTATGTTTTTTTTACTGCTATTTTTTGCTGCATTAACATCTGCAATATCTCTTTTAGAGGTAGTTGTGGTATATTTTGTTGATGAAAGAAAATGGAGTAGAAAGAAGGGTACTATAATTCTTGGAGTAACAATATATCTTTTAGGAGTTTTATCTGCAATACCAAAAATAACTATTGGAAAGGAGAGTGTTTTAGATTTTTTAGATAATGTCACAACAAAATATATGCTTCCTTTCGGAGGATTATTAACAATTCTTATATTTGCCTATTTTATTCCACTAAAATCTATAAGAGAGGAGTTAAAACTTTCTAAGTTTATATTTTACAGTTTTGTTTGGATTTGTCGAGTTGTAACTCCAACTCTTCTTATTTGGGTTATTTTAAATAAAATTGGATTTATTTGAAAATTTATATTAACTACTCCTTATAAAAAATAAGAAACAATTTTATTTTTATTAGACCTCTTGCATAACCTAAAAGAAGAGAAAAAAAGAGTTTTTTTTA
>DYRY01000137.1 GCA_020718465.1 Anaeromyxobacter dehalogenans
ATACTATAAATAAAATAGTATTTTTAATGATTATTTCTATTATTTACCAATTAGTAAATAATTTAAAGATAGCATTATTTCTATTTTTTACCAATTAGAAGATAATTCAAAGATAGCATTATATTGTTTTGAACCTGCCACTCATCAATAAGTTGAGGTTGTTTAACCAATTTTAATTGATAGTTAATTGACAACCAAGATGTTAATTGTGTTGATAGAGTTAAACTTGCATCATAGTTTGTTAGCTCCCAGGAATCTCTCTCTTGTGGGTCATCATAAATAAATGGTGTTAACATCTCAAATTTTAAATCATAAGTGATAACAGATTTTGTTTCAATAGAGCCATTAACATTTAAAGATAAAGAGGATCCAGCTTGATTAAAACTTTTAAATTCAGATAACTCAATAACATCTGTTGTTGTAGGATTATCATCAACAAAATAGGCTCCTGATGCCATTGTATGAAGTGCACCAAAACCACCTTTAGTTTCTAAAGTGATATCTTTTCTTTTTAATGGTGCATAAAAAAGACCTAAAGATTCTTTTATTGTGATTGGTTTTAAAGATGGAACTATCTGCATTGAGTTTGTTCTTTTTGTTGAAAAATCAGGTTTCTGATACATTTGCTCATCAACTGTTTCATAATAGCTTGGTAAAATTGATGTTTCTAAAGTTCCCTTTGCATAAGGACCCCAAAAAGTACTAATATGATAGAGATATGTAAGCTCTATTTTTAAATTATCTGTTGTTTTTGTAAATCTATCTAAAACAGGTGTTTTTGAAAACTGCTCAATAACATCCATAGCTAAACGTAAATCATGATTATCATAAAAAAAATCTAAATTACCCTTTAAAGATAGCCCAAATGTTATAACACTTCCATCCTCTTGACCAATAAAAGAGCGATTATCATTTAAAACAAAGTTAGATGATGCTGAAAGAGAAGGTGAAACTCCATTTTTTTTAGTTTCAGTACCTTTTGGAACAACTAATGCCTCTTTTGCTGTTGATGTTAACTCATCTGCAAAAATCAATGTTGTAAAAAACATAAAAATCAAAATTGTTAATTTTTTCATTCAATCTCCTAAAAAATTAAAATTAATCCTTAAAACAAAAAAACTAGTTTTAGATTTATTTTATAAAATAAAAAATAGAAGTAATTAAAAAAAATTATATTAATCATCAAGAGGTTTAATTTCAATTATAAACTCTGCCTCTTTGTTATAGGTTTTAAAAAATCTGTTTAACTCCTCTTGAGAAACAACTCTAACCTTTTTTGCTGGTTGATTTTGATATGGAATTATAGTTGTCATTCTATATTTAGCACTTTTTAATTTTAAAATCTCCTCATTTGGTAATTGATTACCAATCTCACTCCAAACATCTCCCATTTTTTTGCGTGGATATTTAATATATGGGATGATTTTATCATTTTGTTGCTTCTCTGTTCCATCATAAACAACAGATACAATTGGAACGCCAATATATTTCTCAATTTGTTGAATCATTCCCTCAGTAACAAGAGCTGCACAACAAAAAGCAGGAGCAGTCAATATAAATAGTGATATATCTGGATAGTGCTCTTTTAGTGTAAAAAGTTTTATAATGTTATCAAAAGACTCTCCAGAGTGATACATTGTAACATTAAAAAGTTTTAGTTTTTCATTAATATCAATTTGCTTTTTATTTTGAGGCTCTTTTATAACCTGATTAAATAGGTCATAATACTCTTTTTCTAAAAGGCTTGTAACTTTAAGAATAGCTTTACTTACAAATGCAAAACCATAAAATCCCTGTCTTAACCACTTTTTAACATAGGGGTCTGCTATCATTCTTCCATACTCATTATATGGTGTTGTTATAACCTCTCCACCAGCCTCCTCGATTGAATCAAGAAGATTTTGATTCATCAAATCATTATCTCTAACATAAATATCGCCAAAAATTGCAACTTTTGGTCTATTTTGTGGAACTATCTCAATTTTTTTAAATAGCTCCATTGCATCCTCAAGGGCATCTTTTCTGGAGATATTTCCCAAAAAAGCCTCATAAAAAATCTTAAGTGCCTCTCCAATAGCCCTATTTGTTTCACCTTTATTAATCTCATAAGGTCTTAATTTGCATCCTATTTTTCTTAACATTCCACCAAACATATAGGCGAAATAGACATCTAAAGCAGCCTCAACAGAGATATCTGAAAAAGTAACCTCCCCAGAAAAAACCTCTATTTTATCCCAACCCTCTTTATGAGTTTGAAACATTGTTTTAAAATAAAAAGGATACATCCTAATGTTACATGATATACTTGAGTCTAAAATCCAAACAATAGTTTTTTCTGGATCTAAATTATTCTCCTCAATATAATCAACAAAACCTTGATATACAATATTAACAGGTAGGCATTGAGCTGTATTTAGCCTTAAACCATGTTGAATTGCATGTTTTGTGACAGGAATTAATCTAACATCATAACCCTGCCGAATAAGAATTGCCTCAAGCAGTTTTCCAGAGTAATCATCCCAAACAGGAAGAAGCATTGTTTTGTTTGGAACTGGTTTTCTTGTTATAATTGGATTGATAAAAGTCTCTTTTGGTTTAATCTTTCTATCTTTTTTTTCGAAGTGGTTTTTAAATGAACGAAGAGCAGCCTCAACTCTTGTTTCATAACCAACACTTGAATCATGCTCATCTAACTGAAGAATAAGATATGGTTTCTCTAACTGTTCCATAATTCTTTTAAAATATTCAATAACAAATGAGTCAGGACCACATTTAAAAGATGTTATCAACACAGGATATAACCCATCTGTTTTTGCTGCAATATATGCTGACTCAACAATTTTAGCAACATAATTCCAATGAAAAGCCTTTAGGAGTGGTTCAATACCAGCAACATCCTCTTTTGAGTATGTTAGCATTGATTGAAAAAATGATTTTACCCCCATTGATGAGAAAATCTCTGGAATTCCTTTATTCATTGATTTAGATAAAATAGTGTATGGTCGTCCTAAAAGGAGAACATTTACTTTATCACTCTCTTTTTCACGCTCATATATTTTTTTAAATTGCTCCTTTGCCTCATTAAAAGAGTCAAGTGCATCATCATATGCTGTTGCAACTTTCCAATAACCAAGATAACCTAAATTCAAAATTGATTTAAGTGATTTGTATAGCTCCATTTTTGTGGAGAAATCTCTATTATCAATAGTTGGCATGATTGCACGATCTTTTAAATTTAAAGACTCAACTGTTGAAACAAGAGATGGTGCATATTGTGTATAGTAACAGTATTGTCGATAAATCTCTTTATCTTTATTATCTCTTGAGTCAAGATATATTGGTAAAAAAACATAATCTGCTCTTGATGCTATATGTTGAACATGACCATAATAGGATGTCATTGGGGCACAAAACTCTGTTCCAGTAAGTTTTTTTCCATCTTTAACAGGCTCTTTTATATGATTACTTGTTACTGTTTGAACTCCTAAATTTTGAAAAAATCTAATCCATAAATACTGTTCCTCCTGCATATACAAGCCAGATGGAAGTCCAATAACAATATCTGATTTTTTCTCTAATTTAGGAATACTCATTGTTGTTTCAAATGATTTTACAAGAGAGTAGCCATCTTTTCTCTGATGAATAAATTTTTTTGTATTATAGTCTCTACCACAAAGAAATCCGAAAGCAACAACCTCTCCTTGAACTGTAATTTTCTTTATTTTACAGTTATTTTGGCAAAGTGTACAGACTTCAGACTCAATTGGAATACTCTCTTTGTAAAGAGAGATACCTTTAAATGTAGTTTGATTAAAATTACTTTCTGCAAGAGTTATTGCTGCTCCTAATGCACCAGTTAGGTGACAAAATGGGGAAACATATATTGGTTTTTGTAGATTCTGTTCAAAGGCAGCAACAAGAGCTCTATTTTTTGCAGTTGCCCCTTGAAAATATATTTTATCTCCAATAGATGCAGGAATTGCAACTTTTGTTAAGTAATTCTCTCTTACAGAGTGGAGAATCGATGCCAAAACCTCATCTACAGAGTATCCCTCTGTAAGATAATGATTTATATCTCTTTCCATAAAAACAGTACATCTATCACTCGCTTTGGGAGCTTTAACAGCTTCAGCACGTGCTGAATAATCAGAAAGAGAACAACCAAGTTTTTGAGCCTGCTCTTCAATAAAAGAACCTGTTCCAGCAGCACAAACATTGTTCATAATAGAAAGTGTTACCATTCCATCTTTCATTGTAGTAAATTTTGCATCCTGTCCACCAATTTCAATAATTGTATCTATCTCTGGGTCTAAATCGTAAGCTGCACGAGCATGAGCTGTAATCTCATCAAGCATAGAGTCAGCTCCAATAATTTTTCCAACAAATTTTCTTCCGGAGCCTGTTGTTGCAACTCCTTTAATTGTAAATTCACAATTTTTGTTAGTTGTAATATGGTCTATTGTTTCAAAAATAGCTTGAACAGCCTTTAATGGTTGCCCAGATGTTTTTGTGTAAAAACCTGCAATAACAGAGTTATCCTGTTTTATAAGAACTGCTTTTGTACTAGTTGAACCTATATCAATTCCAAGATATAAACTATTTTTAGGATTTAGATTTTGATATATATCAACCTCAACATCAACAGTACCAGATATAACTTTGGGTTCAAAAAGATATCTCTCTAAACTTTTAAAATCGGGATATGTTGAGAGTTTTAGTTTTAACTCATCATACTCATAACCTCTCTCTGTAGTTGATTTATTAAACCAATCTTCAATATTTTCAGGAAGATTCTCAAACTCTTTAATCTCATCAAGAAATAAAAAAGTAACTCCAAGTGCCCCATAAATATGACCTAGCTCATCAACATCTATTTTTCTATTTATAAAACTTTCAAGATGTTTTATAACTGAACCATTTTTAGATACACCACCAACAAAAATAATAGGATTATCACTCAAATTATCTGTAAAAAGTGTATCTGCAAGTGTTTTTGCAAGCCCTTTTGATAAACCATCACTAATTTGAGAGAGATTATACCCCTCTTGTTGAGCATGAATAAGGTCTGTTTTTGCAAAAACAGCACATCTTGTTGCAATTTTTGGTGGTTCAATTGTGTTTTCTAAAGCTAATTGACTTAGTTCAGAGCTTCCATTTAGTTGTAATCTTTTGGCCTGTTGGTCCAAAAAGCTTCCTGTTCCAGCAGCACAAGAGGTATTTGTTTTATGATTAAGATAGTTCCCATCATTATCAAAAGTTATAAGACCAAAATTTTCACCACCAACAGTAAGAATAGAACCAACTTTTCCATGAAAATGGTGTGTTGCCTGAATTATTGCAACTCTTGAATCAAATGTTTTTCCATATTTTAAAAGTTTTGGGCTTGAGGATGTTATTGCAATCTGATTTGGTCTATTTTTTTCAATTATTTTTTTTACTTTATCTTTTAGAATACTCTCAACATTACCTTGATGAAAAACATACTCATAATCAAGTATATTTTTATTTTGATCAACTACAACTAAAGAGAGTGAGATAGAACCAATATCTACCCCCAATATCTTTCTCATAAAACCTCCAATAAATAAAAACTCCCTATTATATGGAAAAAAATCAAAAAAGTCTATAAAGATATTTTGTAACAGTTACAAATTAATATTTATTCGCAAAATTATAACTTTTTCTTCTTAAAAAAATAAAAAAACAGTTTTAAATAATCTAAAAATAGCATTAAATTATTAAAAAATATAACTCAATATTGATTTTATCTTTATTATATGATTTTATCTTTATTATATGACTTTATTGGATCTTATATGATTAAAAAAGTTCTACACATAGCTGGAAGTGATCCATCAGGAGGAGCAGGAGTGGAGTTAGGGAACTCTTTTTTTTCAACAAAAGGAATTCATCAATTCTCTATTATCACTATTCAAACCATTCAGAACTCAAAAGGAGTACTTGATGGAAGATATATTGATGCTAATTTTTTTGAAAAAATTTTATATTCAATCTCTATTGATTTTGAATTTGATTTTATTCTGCTTGGAATTATTGCTAATTCAGATCTAATCGATAGTTTTTTAAAGTGGTATAATTCTTTAAAAAATAGAGTTCCAATTGGTTTTGACCCTGTTTTAAAATCATCTTCAAATTTTGATTTTTACTCTGAAAATAGTATTTTACTAAAAACAGGCGAGTTACTTCCATATTTAGATTTTATAACACCAAATCTTTTTGAGGCAAAATTACTAACTATGGGAGACTATTTTGATTTAAATTATATTAAAGAGAGTAAAAATATTGAGTTTTATATTAATAAATTAGTTGATTTAGGAGTAAAAAGGGGAGTTATAACTGGTGGAGATAGTGATTCTGAAAAAGCTATTGATTATGCTTTTGAAACAATTAATGGTGTAGTAAATTTATCAAAATTTGAAACAGATAAAATTAAACTAAATAAAGAGATTCATGGAACAGGAACACTATTTTCATCTCTTTTAGTGTATCATCTATTAAATGGTAATATTTTTTTTGAATCTATCCATAAATCAAAAGAGGATATAACAAATTTTATAAAAAACTCTAAATTTCTTCCTGGTGGAGGCTACTACTATTTTCATTTTTAGTTGTAACTTTATAAAGGTGATTAAGTTTGTCAAAATCAACCCATTAAAGTTATACAAAATAAAAACTAAACTGTTTTTTATTCTTATGAATAACAAAAAATATAATAAGTGTAGTTTGGTTTTAAAAATGGTGTAATTATTAATAGTTGTTAAAAAACATAATTTGACATATTTTTAAAATTTTGATATATTTCAAACTACATTAGAATTTTTTCCTGAAAAATTAGTTTAAAATAGTGTTATTTTGGAGGTTTTTATGACTAAAAAAAATTTAAAAAAGATTTTTATAATTTTTTTTATGATATTATTTGTTATATCTTGTAGTAAAAATAGTGAAAAAAGAGAGATAAACAGTGATTATCCTATTAAAATAGATACATCTTTAGAAAACAAAAATCTTATATTTTACTATTTTATTACTGGAGAATCAAAAATAACAAAAGATCCATTTAAAATTCCAGAAAGTAGTAGAGATAGAGTTTTAATTGTGGATACAAAACTCTCTCCAAAGGAGAGAGTTAGTGATAAATATGTTTATAAGGCAGATTTATCTAAATTGAGTGAAAATAGTATCTCATATACTATTTTATCTCGAAAAGATTTTGAATCTAATAAAAATAGCTCTTTAATAATATATACAACCAATAGTTGTTCTATTTGTTCTGAATTAAGAAAATATCTTGATAGTAAGAAAATCAACTACATTGATAAAAATTTAGAGGAAAATCCATACTATCAAAAAGAGTTAGCAATAAAAGCTCAACAATCAGATAGAACAATATCAGGAGTTCCTGTTTTAGAGATTGATGGAAAACTTTATATGGGATTTCAAAAAAAATTGATAGATGAAAATTTTAAATAGAGAAAAAGGGGATATTAAATATCCCCTTTTATATTTAGTAATTAATCCATTAAATAAGAGCCAAGATTACTAATTGTATTTTGAGGATAAACAATCCATTCAGAGTTATCA
>DYRY01000138.1:0-2540 GCA_020718465.1 Anaeromyxobacter dehalogenans
ATAGTTTTAATTGGAGTTCAATTTGACTCTGAAACAGGAATGATTAAAGAGTGGAAAATAGAAAATCTGTAAAATACACTGTTCATATGTGTTTTACTTAAAATCATAATTCAAAACTTTTTTTCTAAATAAAAAAAACAGAAAACTACTTTTTTTCTAAATAAAAAAAACAGAACTAAACAGTTTTTAAATTAAGAATAGCTCTTGCCTCTTGAACAGTTGCAACTCTACGTTTAGTTTTTGGTTCAAGCTCCTCAATGATTTTTACTATTTTTTCAACTAAAGCAGCATTGGATGGTGTTAAAACCCCTTTTTCGAGATAGATATTATCCTCCATTCCAACTCTTATGTGACCACCTAGAAGAATTGACTCTTTTGCAATCTCAAATTGAGAGCGTCCTATTCCAGCAACAGACCAAGTTGACCCCTCTGGTAAAAGTGGAACCATATATTGTAAAGCCTCTTTTGAAGCACGAACTCCACCCAACATTCCTGTTACAAAATCCCAATGAATTGGCATTGAGATGTAACCTTTTTTTAACAAATATAGAGCAGAATCAATCATGCCTGTATCAAAAATCTCAATCTCTGGCTTAACCCCATATTTTGAGATTCCTTGGGCTATCTCTATCATTTGAGCTCGTGTGTTCATAAAAACTTCATCTCCAAAATTTATACTTCCTGTTGATAAAGTTGCCATATCAGGCACATTTTCAAGCCCTTGAATTCTCTCCTGAATTGACATTCCAACAGCACCACCTGTTGAATACTGAATAATTATATCACACTTCTCTTTTATTTTTGCAGTAACCTCTTTAAAAATCTCTTTGTCTTGGCTTGGCATACCCTTTTCATCTCTAACATGAAGATGTGCAATAGAGGCTCCCAACTTATAACACTCATAGGCATCTTTTGCAATCTCATCTGGTGTTATTGGAATATATGGAGTATGCTCTCTTAAAACCTCTGCTCCAACTAATGCAACAGTTATAATTACAGGTTGTATCATAAAAATCTCCTTTTAGTTTCAAAAGTTAAAATAGTTGTGTTGTATCATAAAAATCTCTTCTTTTAGTTTCAAAAGTTAAAGAAATTATAATGATTTAATTATAGTAACTATTTAGCAAAATCCAAAATTTGAATAAAAAACTATTTTTTATTTTTTCTTTTTTATTAATTTTTATTTACTAAAAATTAAGATTTTACTGAATAATTATAGATTTTTTGCTAAATAATTATACACAATAAAGATTAACAGTATCTTTTTGTATAAAGATTTCTGATATACTCACTATCTCTAACAACATTAAGAGTATAATCGGCATGGTCTCTACAGTATCCATTGCCAATAATCATCTCAACATCTTTTCCAATTCCCTCTGCCCCAAGAGCAGCTTTTGTAAAACTTGTTGCCATAGAGAAAAAATATACTTTTCCTAAATCTTTTGTAATCATAACAGAACCCATCTCACAATCTTCACGTGAAACACAGTTGATAACAACATCACAAAGAGCACCATCAGTAACTTTCTCAATTTTCTCAAGAAGATCTATTGCATTACTTGCATCACCAATAACAATCTCATCAACAAAACCCGATTTTTCAATATCCTCTTTTCTATTTTCACTATGAACAATTCCAATAACTTTACCATTTGGACCAACTTTCTTTTTAGCAACATAGCAAGAGAGAAGCCCCGATTTACCATTTGCACCAATAATTGCAACAGTATCTCCCTCTTTTACAAGTCTATCAACTTGTGGTGGAGCTCCTGCAACATCTAAAACCGCTAAAGCTAATGGTTCAGGCATATCATCTGGAAGTTTTGCCCATATTGCACTTTCAAAAAGTATTGCTTTACCTTTGATATCAACTTGGTCTTTATTCATGTGAATTTTTTTGATTTTATCAATTGTAAGTGGAGTTAAAGATAAACTTACCAAACTAGCAATTTTATCACCCTTTTTTAAATCAATTTTATCTTTAAGAGCATCTCCAACTTTTGCAACTTTTCCAATAAACATTCCACCAGAGCCAGTCCATGGATTTTTATGTTTTCCATACTTTGAAACAATCTCTGTCATAATCTCTGCAACTCTCTCCTCTTTATGCTCTGCACGAGCCTTAATGTCAGTAAAAGAGGCAGAATCAACATTAAGAGTGATAACATCACATAGAATCTCATTGTCATAAATCTCATCCATGTTATTATCAACTTTTACTGCTGGTTGTGGAAGAACACCAAGGGGTTCAAGAACACGATGAATACCATACTTGTTACCTTTTTTTTGAACACACTTCTTTGCCATAAAAACCTCCAATGTATTAACAATATAATATAGAATAGTTTTTAATATTTTACAATAAAAATAAGATGAATTTTTTGTGAAAATTTTAATTTATTTTACAAATAAAAAAAATAATGCTATAAACAATGGGGTAAAAAAATCTTTTTACCCTAAAAGATATTAATCATTTTTGTTTTTTTATAAGAAAAATAAAAAATCTGTTGTTTTTTTATAAGAAAAATAAAAAATCT
>DYRY01000138.1:2640-7547 GCA_020718465.1 Anaeromyxobacter dehalogenans
GTTGTTTTTTTATAAGAAAAATAAAAAAAGAGTTTTATAATAATTAGAAAAAAAGTTTTATTATTTAAAAAAAGAGGGATTTCATGATTGTCTACTTTCAGAAAATAGGAACTATTGAGGTAATAACAGGAGGAATGTTCTCTGGAAAAACAGAGGAGCTTATAAGAAGAGTTAAACGGGCACAGATTGCAAAACAAAAACTTATTGTTTTTAAACCTGCAATAGATACAAGATATGATGATAATGATGTTGTTTCACACTCAAAATCATACTATCATGCCTATCCACTCCCAAAAATAGAGGATATTTATAGTTATAATTTAGATGAAATAGAGGTTGTTGCAATTGATGAGGCCCAATTTTTTGGTAAAGAGATTGTAAAAATTACGGAATCTCTTGCAGAAAAAGGAAAACGGGTAATTATAGCTGGTTTAGACTTAGATTATATGGGTAGACCATTTGGCTCAATCCCTGAACTACTTGCTGTTGCAGAGCATGTTACAAAAACACAAGCAATTTGTACTGTTTGTGGAAATCCAGCAAGCCGTTCACAACGAATTATAGCATCTGATGAGCTTGTTGTTTTAGGGTCAGATGCCCAATATGAACCAAGATGCAGATTGCATTTTCATCCAGAAGGAGAGGAGAAAAAATGAAAGACAGTTGTTACAAACAATTTACAAAAACAGAGAAATTTATTAATCATGAGCTTGGAGATAATGTATACATTATTGATGATATATATGCCTTCTCAATATTGGCAAAACTCTCATCAAAAGAGACAACTCAACCAATGATAAATATTTTTGTTCGTGAACTTTATAAAACTCTCTTAAATCACACTATTTCAACTTTTTTTCCAAAAGTGGAGAAAAAAATAGATACCAGAATGAAAGAGTATCACCAATTTGGTGAGTTTGATGCAACAATTATTGATCCTAATACAAAAGTCTTAGTAACTGATATTGCACGTGCTGGAATGATTCCAGGACAACTCTGTTTTGATACACTCAACCTCTATCTTAATCCAGAAAATGTTATTTTTGATCACATTATGGCAAGTCGTGATATCTCTGTTGAACAACAAAAAGTTAATACAGTTTTGGCAGGACTTAAAATAACTCCTCAATTTTCTGATGGTTTTATCCTTATTCCAGACCCAATGGGAGCAACAGGAAGCTCTATAAGTCGTGTTATAAATATGTACAAAGAGATGCATAAAAATGTTACATTTATAACACTTCATCTTATAATTACCCCTGAATATGTGAAAACAATGAGGGAACAACATCCTGATATCCATGTTATATCATTGAGATATGATAGAGGATTATCTCCGCAACATGTTCTTGATGCTCCAATTGGTAGATTTTTTGATGAAGAGAAGAGTTTAACAGAAACAAAATATATTCTTCCTGGTGCAGGTGGACTTGGAGAGATAATAAATAATAACTATGTTTAAGGAGATTGGTTATGGAGATTGTTCATCAGCTTATCCCTATTGAAAAAATAGATGAGAGAGTTAGTGAAATTGGTAGGAAAATAACAGAGGATTACAAAGGAAAAGAGATAGTTCTTATTGGAATTTTAAAAGGGGCTGTTATTTTTCTTGCTGACTTAATGAGAAAAATAGATTCAAATCAGTTAACAATTGATTTTATGGGTTTAAGCTCTTATGAAGGTGGAACACGCTCAACTGGTGTTGTAAAAATAACATCAGATTTGAAAAGAAGTATTGAGGGAATCCATGTTATAATTGTTGAAGATATCATTGATACAGGATTAACTCTAAACTTTTTAATGCAAAATTTGGCACTAAAAAATCCAGCATCAATTGAGATTTGTACTCTTCTTGAGAAACCATCAAATATTCAGAAGCCAATAAATGTGAAGTATAAATGTTTTGAAATTCCTGATAAATTTGTTATTGGATATGGTCTTGACTATGAAGGACGTTATAGAAATTTACCATTTATTGGAATTTTAGAGATAAAAGAGGATTAATGGGAAACAAATTTGAGAATTTTTGGGATAAAGGAAGTGATTTTCACACAGATAATCCAAAAGTAGCTTTAACACACTATTTAAAAGCACTGGATGGTATTGAACACCCTCTTCTATTTGCAGATATTGCTGATTGCTACTTTAGAGTTGGAGATATTGAGAGTTGTGAAAAATATTATACACTTGCAGAGGAAAGTGGTTTTCTTGATGAGCGTGAAAAAGATACTGAATCAAAATATAATGATTATGCTTGGTTTCTATATTCACACAAAAAAAATTATGAGAAGGCCTTTAAAGTAATTCAGGTTGCTATAAAACTTAATCCAAATGAGGATTATATTATAGACACATATATTCATATATTTTTAAATCTCAATAAAGATGAGACAATTAAAGAGTTAGCTCAAATATACAAAAAAAATCGAAATTTTCAATTTTCAACAAAACTTTTTGAGATATATCAAAATGAGATAAATAGTATCTTAAAAAAATAGAGACTATTTTTTACTTTTTTGAAATATTAATTTAAAACTATTGTTATTTAAATATTACTTTTTTAAAGAATTATGAGAACACTAATTATACATTTATACAACTTCTCAATGTCAGCTGTTGTTAAAGCTTGGTTTGACTCCATTCTTCAGAAAGGTGAAACTTAGGATATGAGTAATGCTAGTTATGTTGGGTTAATTAAAGATAAAAAAGCTTTTATTTTCATGACAAGTGGAAGAGAAAATTGAATCTGTTACAAAACTATGGTATAATTAAAAATACTCAAAAAGATTTTACTATTTTTTTATAATTACACAAATAAATATTTTATCTTTCTTTTTTTTTATAAATTAAAAAATAAACTTTTTTTATTTTTGTTTTATCCGATAAGTTAATAGATTTTGTGAGTTAAATATGTGTTTTAAAACAGCTTTTTTAATATCAATCCTAACAAATATTTTAATTATAATTTTCTTCATAAGAAAATTAAAAAAAGAGATAAATATCAGAAAAAATCTTAAAATAAAACTACGAAATGAGATTGATGAAAAAATTACTATAATTAAAGAGGTTGTTAATTCTGAAAAATATTTAAAAGAGCTTATGACAATTATTGAATTAAGCCCAATAAGTATTGTTATCACAGATGAAAATGGAGTGATGAAGTATGGAAACCAAACAATGCTTCAACTTAGTGGATACACAAAAGAGGAGATTATTGGAAAAAATCCAAATATTTTTAAATCAGATTATCATTCAAGAGAGTTTTATGAAAAAATGTGGAGAGACTTAAAAGCAGGAAAGGAGTGGAGAGGAGAGTTCAAAAATCTTAAAAAAAATGGCACATACTATTGGGAAAGAGCAATTATCATCCCTGTTGTTGATGATTTAGAAAGAATATATAGATTTTTAGCCCTAAAAGAGGATATTACAGAGCAAAAAAAGCATATTGAACAGCTCTACTTTCAGGCTGAAAGAGATGCTTTAACTGGAATTTACAATAGAAGAGCTGGTTTAAGTTTTCTTGAAGAGGAGATTGAATATTCTAAAAAATATGATATGAAACTATCAATATGTTTTTTAGATATTAATAATTTAAAAACTGTTAATGACTCTCTTGGACATGATTTTGGTGACGAAATGATAAAAAAATTTACAAATACAGCTTCATCTTTACTACGAGAAGAGGATATATTTTTTAGATTTGGAGGTGATGAGTTTGTTATTATTTTCAAATACTGCAACTTTGAGAGTGCTGAAAAAATATGGCAAAGAGTAAAATTAGGAATCAGTTCCACTAATGAAACTATTGAAAAATACCAAATATCTGTTAGTCATGGTGTTGTTGAATATGATTCAAATCTCTTTGAAACTATTGAAGAGTTTATATCTAAAGCAGACAAACAGATGTATGTTGAAAAAAAAATTATAAAAGGATTGATTTAGTTTATTAAGTTATTTCAGTACTATTTTATCTAATATTTATCTATCTGTTTTTAAAATGAATAATTTCTTTTTATTTGCTATAAAAACAGTAAAACTCTCATAACCTTGAGTTTTTTTATAAAAATGATAAAATGGTTTTTTATGGAGAGAAATAATGAGAAAAGAGTTAAATACAAGTGTTTATACTTTTAGAGATGTAATAAATAATAATATTATGTATGTTGATAAAACAAAAGATATTTATGAACTTGTAAAAAAATCAAAAGGTCAATATTTTCTATCTCGCCCTAGAAGGTTTGGTAAGTCATTAACCTTATCAACATTGGAATCTTTCTTTTTGGGTCAAAAAGAGCTTTTCAAAGGTTTATACATTTATGATAACGAATTAAGTTGGAAAAAATATCCAATTATAAAATTAAGTTTAAATAGTGTTAGTTCAACAACAGCTCAAGAGTTAGATAGAAAATTATCAACATCTTTAAGATATATAGCAGAAGATTATAATCTTGAATTAATAGAAGCAACTGCATCTGAAAAATTTATGGAATTAATTAGAATATTAGAAAGAAAATTTGCTCCTGTAGTCATTTTAATAGATGAGTATGATAAACCAATTTTAGATAATATTTTAGAAAAGGAAGAAGTAAAAAAAATTAGAACTTTTTTAAAATCTTTTTATGGAATAATAAAGGCTTGTGAAAGATACTTACGATTTACTTTTATAACAGGTGTTAGCAAATTTACTCAAGTTTCTATTTTTTCTGATTTAAATAATCTTTCTGATATAACTTTAAATCCTCTATTTTCTACAATTTGTGGTTTTACACAAGAGGAAACAGAGTTTTATTTTTCAGAGTGGATTGATGAAAACCATAAAACTCTTAATTTAACAAAAGAGCAATATCTTTTAAAACTCAAAGAAACCTATGATGGAATCCGATTCACAGAAAAAGAGCAATATGTTT
>DYRY01000139.1 GCA_020718465.1 Anaeromyxobacter dehalogenans
TAATCGCTGGATTTAAAGCTATACTAAATTGAGAAAATGTTTTATCAAAATCTCCTGAAATATCTTCACTCATACTATTTTTTGATGAAATATGTGGTTTAGAGTAGTTTAATTGAATATCACCCATAATTGAAAAAGATTTTGATAGCTTTAATTCATTTGAAAAAATGGCTCCAACTTGCCAATTATAATCAATTTCACCAGAACATCCACACATTGCAGTTGCCTCTGTTGTTAGAATTGGAATTGCTCCCCTTAAACCAACTCCAAAATTATAATCAGATGAATAAAGTGATAAAGATAGTAACATAAAAAATAGAATAATAGCAGTTTTCATAACACCTCCATATAAAACATAACTAATTCTACCCGATTTTTAAAAAAAAGTATATCCAAAAAATCCAAGATTCTTTGTCTTTTATGAAAAACAATCAAGAGTTAATATTATGGAGAGGACTCAAAAGAGGTTAAATAGTTTGGTTTAAATGCAAAATCAGAATACAAAAACTCATTAAAGTAAACAAAAACAAGTTTTTATAAGATATATCAGAAAAATTTATAATTAATATTTTATTTTAAAAAACTATTTCATAAACTCTTTCAAAAAAACTATCTGAAAAAAGAGTTCCTTTTTCTGTAAAAGAGGCTTTATCTTGTGATAAAATAAGATATTTACTCCAAAAACTATCAGAGAAGTTTTTTTCAAGAAAAATTTTTAAGTCAAAATTAAATATATTATAAAAATCTTTGTAGTTAACCTCTATTTTTCTAAAAGAGGTGTATATTGCATCAAAAATCATCTCTTTATTTGATAAAACCTCTCTGTATTCAATTTTATCAATTGGTAAATTAAGATATTTATCTCTTTTTGTCTCTTTATAAGAGCGAATTAGTTCACCATTTAAAGAGTAGTAACTATGAGCACCTGCTCCAATTCCAAGATACTCTGTGTTATTCCAGTATGATGAGTTATGTTTAGATTTAAAACCTTTTTTTGAGTAGTTTGATATCTCATATCTACTATAATTATTATCTTTAAGATTTTTAAATATGATATTAGACATCTCAAGTTCAATCTCTTCAGATAGAGGAGATATTTTTTTATCACCTCTCCATTTGTGAAAAAAAGAACCCTCTTCATAAGTCAAGTTATATATTGATACATGTTGTGGATCAAGAGATAGAAGCTTTTCAATATCATTTTTTAATTCATTAACTGTTTGTTGAGGATATCCATAAAGTAAATCTACAGAGAAATTTAATCTGTTATAAAAATCATCAGATTTGCTGTTAAAATATTTTTTAATTATCTCAATAGAGTTGAAAGTTTGTTCATTTGAGTGATTTCTATTAAGGTTTTTAAGATGTTTTGAGCTAAACGTTTGAACTCCAAGTGAAAATCTGTTTACTCCTATTTTTTTGAGGGTTGATATCTGTTCATCTGTTACAAACTCTGGGTTAAGCTCAACTGTAATCTCCTCTGCACCATCTGTTGGAATAGTTTCAAAGAGTTCACTATAAAAATTATTAGATAACAGGTTTGGTGTTCCTCCTCCAACATAAATAGTTGAAAAAGATATATCATCTTGGTTAAAAAAATAGTTTTTATAGTAGTTAAAATCGGCTTTTAATCGTTCAAGATACTGTTTTTCAGGAATATTTTTAAGAATAAATGTATTAAATCCACAATAGAAACATTTTTTAGAGCAAAAAGGGATGTGAATATACAAAGCAACTTTTTTTTTCATAAAATAGCTGAAACTCCACTTTTTTATATTTCAAATAAAGAGTATAGTAAAAATAGTTTTTATTTTACAAAATCTTTAACTTTTTTAATAGCTCAAAATTTAAACTATCCTCATTAGGATGTGCATAAATAATTAATGTTTTCATAATAAAAACTCCTGTAAATAAAAAATAGTCCCCTATTTTTCAATAGTAAAATAATAACAACAGTTTATTAATTTTCAAGTATAAAATAAAAAACAATTTAGTTTTTTTGAAGTTGTTTTACTTAAAATCATAAAATATTTAATTCAAGTCAAAATAATTTACCAAATAAAATTATATTGTGCTATTTTTTAACTATTTTCTAACTCTTTTTGAGCCTCAATGATACCATGACAAGTTGCATAAGTTATAGAGCGACTCCAACCAGAGCAATCTCCAATGAATGAGATGTTTTTGAAAAAACTATTGTCAAGAACATTTGAGTAAAACTTAACTTCAACACCATATAAAAGATTATCTGGACAGGTAACACCAGGAATAACATTATTTAGTTGTTCTAAAAACTCAACAATTGCACTTTTAGTTTTACTTGGAAATACAAGATTTAAATCTCCTAAGATATAATATTCTGAATCTAGAGTAGGGGAGACCCTTCCAAGTTTTTTAGTTCTTTTTGAGTTTTTAAAATCTTTGTATGTTTGAAGAATAACTTTTTTTCCACCCGCTAAAATGTTTGATAACTTAGAGATGTGTGTTCCATATCCAACAGGATCATTAAATGGATGAGTAAAAGAGTGTGTAACTAAAACAGCAAAGTTTGTATTCTCTGTTTTACTATTAACTTTTGAGTGACCATTAACTGTTATAAACTCATCTTCATTATATTTCTCAATTGTAACATATCCAGAGGGATTATTACAAAATGTTCTAACCTCATATCCAGCAGATGTTTTAAGTTTTACTTTAAACTCATACATCTCCTCATTAATCTCTTTAACAATATGGTTTGGAAGCTCAAAACGAACTCCTAAATCAACTGTTGTTGAGGATAAAAGTATTTTGGGTTCTCTTGTTTTAATATTTTCAACAAGTTTATGTCCACTTCTACCAACACCAATAACTGCTTTATCAAATATCTCTGATACTGTTTCACCACTTTCAATATCAATATAAACAACAGTAACAGAGTTTTCAGTTTCATTATTAATAACATCAACAACTTTAGTTTTAAATTTAAACTCAATATTCTCTCTTGATGAGAACTCTTCATATATGTTTTGCATAACATTTTTTAAAAAATCGGTTCCAATATGAAAAAATTCAGCAGATACAGGAAGAAAACCATTCACATAAAATCTTCTATAAAAATCACTATTTTGAGCTCCAAAAGAGACACCATGTTCAATTTTATCCTCTGAAACATCAGACTTTTTAAGATAGAAATCTACAACTCTTTTTTGAAGAGCAACATCAATATCAAGAGTTCCTCCCATCTCTTTTGAGATAAAAATCTTACCATCTGAACGGATTCCACTAAGACTTGATGATACAACATCTTTTGATTTTTCAAAAATAACCAACTGATGTTCTGAATTTTTTAACTCCTCAACATAACCTATTCCAGCAGCACCAAATCCAACAACAGCAATACGTTTCTTCATGTTTTCCTCACAAATATTACACACAGTATACTAAAGTAACATTTTTTTTATAGAAATACAATTAAAAACTATAAAAGTAGAAATTAAAAACAATTTGCAAAAATTTTAAAAATCTGTTATAACTCAAAAGTTATATTTATTGTAAAATAATGAAACAAGAAACAATTAAAACGTTATTTTGGTCTTCCACCTTAGATAGTCAAAAAAATTATATGAAAAAAGATAATAAATTTAACTATTTATAAGGATTTTTATGAGTAATTTACTAAAAATGATGTTTATTGTAAGTGATATCACTGCATCAAAAATATTAACAAAATTAAAAATTTAAATAGATTCCAAAAAAACCACTTGACAAAACTATCTGTTTTATGTATATTACAACTCGAATGCACTCGTGGCTCAATTGGATAGAGTAGCAGGCTACGAACTTGTTGGTTGGGGGTTCAAGTCCCTCCGAGTGCGTTTTTTATTTTTTCACTGGAGTTCTTCTGTGAATATTCTCCTTACAAATGATGATGGAATCAAATCAGAGTGGATTTTGGGTCTTTTTGAGACATTAAAATTTCTTGGTCACCATGTTACCGTTGTTGCTCCAAAAGAGAATAAAAGTGCAGTATCTCACTCTGTTACACTTCATAAACCAATTCAGGTAATTCAGCAGGGTGATTCGCTTTATGCTGTTGATGGAACACCTGTTGATTGTATATATCTTGCAAAATATGCTATTTTAACACAAAAACCAGACCTTGTTATCTCTGGAATAAATGAGGGATTAAATTATGGGGATGATGTTATTTATAGTGGAACTGTTGGTGCTGCAAGAGAGGCATATATGAAAGGAATTCCTTCGATTGCTGTTTCTGCTGCTCTTGGTGATTATCAAAGTGTCTCATTAACTGTTCCTAAAATAACACCAATGTTACTTGATTTATCAAAACTTCTTGGTGATGACTACTTTTTTAATGTTAACATTCCAAATGTTGAGGATTTAACAACAGATTACCAATTCTCCTATCTATCTAAAAAAAAGTGGGAGGAGGAGGTCTCATTTCTTGTGAAAGATCATAATGCAAAATACTATGCGATTGGTGGTTATGAGAATAAAAAAAGGATTCCACTTGGTTCTGATGCAGATATTTTAAGGCAGGGAAAAATCTCTGTAACTCCACTAACTGATAATTATACACACTATAAAGCAATTGAAAGACTTATTAATATCTCTTTTTAGATTATAAAAACAGAAAATAAATAAAAATAATCATATTTTTTATAGTATTATTCAGAAAAATGAATATTATTATATGTGAAAATCTCACTATTTTGCCAAGCATCTGGTGATAATCCTGCTTTTAGTGATAGATTGCTTAAAAATGCTAAAGTAGTTTTTAGCTGTTCCCAAACTTGTGGTAAAAATGTTGCAGTTCTAGCACCATTTTTTAAAATAACTCCAGGTTTATCCTCCATTCTTAATAAAATATCCTCTTTATTATCATAAATAAATGGAATTGGTGGAGTTAAAATTGATATATCAATTTTGATTAATGATAACTCACTATCTACTAAAGGTAAAAAACGATTATCATAAAATGCAGAATTAATGCTATTATCTATAATATCTAGATATATCTCTTTTTTTGGGGTGAGATATCCAACACAACCCCTTAAATTACTATTTTTTTTCAAAGTTACAAATGTTCCCATTTTTTCACTAAATATTTTAGGAATATTTTTAGGTACAACTCTTTGTTGTTTAAATGAGAGAGCTATTGTCTCTCTGGATAACTCAAGTAACCATTTTTTCTCATTTTCAGTTAAAGTAAACATAATTAACCTCTATTTATCATAAAAAATCCAAGAGCCATAACCAACAACTCTACTTTTATCATTTGTTATATCACCAGAGTTAAAAAGAGTTAGGTTTTCACAACTCCAACCATTTTTCTTGGCAATATAAAGTATTGTTCTAACAGCAGAAATACCACATAATTCATCTCTTTTTAGTTTTTCTGGAGATAAATTTATAATTTTTTGAGCAACATTTTTATCTGAAATAGTTGCTCTATCATAATCTAAAAAATGTGATAAATCTGTTGATATTACAAATAGAGTTTCACTATCATTTGAAAGCTCTAAAAGAGAGTCTCCAATAGATTCATAATTAGAATCTCCAATTAGAATCGGAATAATTTTAAAATCTGTTAATTTTTTTTGTAAAAATGGGATTTGAACATCTAAAGTATGCTCTTTATAAAAAGCATGTGGGATATTTTCTATTTTTAGTGGTGGTTTTATAAACTCAACTTTTCCAAGAGGTGTCTCTATTCCATCTGATGGATATGTTGTTACTCCTCTAAAAAGAATATAGTGGGAATCTCCAATTAAAACAACTTTTTTATAAATATTTTTTAGTTTTGAATAGGCTTTAGCAGCCCCTTTTCCACTATAAATATATCCAGCATGGGGAGTTATAATAGCTTTAACAAATTGGTTGCTATCTATATTTTTGTTTGAATCTAATTTTTCTGCATCAATAAAAAGTGAATCAAGTGTCTCACTAAGTTTATCTTTTGTTGCAGGATAAAAAACTCCTGCTATCATACTTTTGAAGTAGTTCATATATAGTCTCCTATCAATCATAAAATATGATATAGCATTTCATGATTAGTTTCAAATATTTTTTATTATACCAATTACTAATAATTAAGTAGTTATTACTATAATAGATATCTTGCATAACTTAAAAAAAGTGATAAAAGGGACTTGAAGAAAGAAAATAATTTTATTATTTTTTATAATATAAATAGGGTTTTGCAAGAAGTCTAATAAATGAACAGGTGACTAACAAATTACACAAGATTGGTATTATTTATCTTTTGTAAATTCTATTTTTTAACTAATAAAATAGTAAAAATAGAGATTTAATAGAAAAAATTGCTTAAATTTTCTTGTTTTAATAGGTTTTTTATGATACAAGTAATGCTATTATTCTTTTTGGGAGTTTTTTCATGAAAAAAATTATTTTTGCTCTTTTAATCATCTCTCTTGCTTTTACTTTTGGTTGTAAAAAGAAAACAGGAGAAGAAACAAAAACAGAAAAATCAGGCACAACTACAACAAAAGGTGAAACAAAAGGGGTTACAGGAGCAACTGATTCTGAACTTGCTTTCTATCCTTCAAATTCAACTGTGGTTGGAAACATTGATATTACTGCTATTAAAAATATCAAAGGAATTAAAGCAATTCTTGATGCTGAACTTCCAAAAGTTGAGAAAGAGATTGGTTTATCTTTTGATAAAGCCTCTGCTGCTAACTTCTATGCAACACTTAAAAGCATGAATGAAGACCCAACAGGTGCAGTGGTTGTTAAAAATCTTGATATGACTCCTGTTTCTAAAAATGCAAAAAAAGATGAAACAGTTGATGGCGTTAAAATTTATCATATGGACTCAGAGAGTGGATTTGCTGTTATTGATGGTGACTCTATTGTTGGTACAATTGATGCAATTAAAACAACAATCAAAGTTAAAAAAGGAAGTGAGAAAAATCTTGCTTCAAGTAGCAATAATGCAATTTTCAAAGAGACACTTTCTAAACTTGGAAAAACAGTTTTTAAAGTTGCATTTGTTCCAAGCAGTGAATTTGAAGCAGAACTTAAAAAACTTGCAGAAGAACAACCAATGTTTGCATCTGTAATCAACAACTTTAAAGCTGCCTCTTTTGGTGTTGGTATTGAAGGTGAAACACTTAATTTCTATTTTAATGCTAAATCAGATAAAGACTCAATTAAAGGGCTTGCTGATATGTTAAATGGACAAGTAACAGCAATGGGTGGAGAGATTGATAATCAACTTAAAGGTCTTGAAGAGATAGTTGAAAAAGATGGTGTTGAGATGCTCTCTAAAGCTTTTAAATCATTAAAAATCAAAGCTGAAGGTGATTATATCTTAGTAAGTTTTTCCGTTGAATCTAAACTTCTTGACAAAGGTGCAGCAATGTTACCAATGTTAATGGGTGGTGGATTCTAAATATCTTTTTTTCTTAATCAAATTGCCATAAAATAGAGTTTAGAGATATTTATTTTTAAATATTACCAATATAAACATTT
>DYRY01000140.1:0-5532 GCA_020718465.1 Anaeromyxobacter dehalogenans
ACTCTGTTTTTAATAAAACAGTAGTAATCTATTAATGCTTTTTTATAAAATAGTAGATTTTTCTATTTTTCCCAACTATCAGATACAACAACATCCACTTTCAAAGGAATATCAAGTTTATAATCACTCTCCATTTTCTCTTTAAGCTCTGTTTTAAATATCTCTGCATAATCAGTTTCAACTTCAAAAACTAACTCATCATGAACTTGAAGAAGCATAGAGACTTTATATGGTAAAGTTTTTAACCAATAGTGAATTGTAATCATAACTTTTTTTAGTAAATCAGCAGCTGTTCCCTGAATAATTGCATTAAATGCCATCCTTTCAGCCTGATTTTTAATATTTACATTTGATGAAAATATCTCACTTATTCTTCTTACTCTACCAAAAAGAGTGTAGACTTTTCCTGTTTTTCTAACCTCTTCAAGAGTTTCATCTCTATATTTTTTTATTGTAGAGTAGTGTTCAAAGTAGTGTTGAATATAGTTATTTGCCTCTTTCATAGATATATTTAGCTCTTTTGAAAGTTTTAATGCTCCCATTCCATAAATAAGGCCAAAATTTATTGTTTTAGCAATATTACGCTCTGTTTTTGTGATCTCTTCTAATGGTTTTGAAAATATCTCTGAAGCTGTTGTTTGGTGAATATCAAGATTACTATTAAATGCTTTAACAAATGAGGGATCTTTTGATTGGTGTGCTAAAATTCTTAACTCAATTTGAGAGTAGTCTGCTATTACCATTTTATAACCCTCTTTTGGGATAAAAGCACCTCTAATTTTTCTTCCCCTCTCTGTTCTAATTGGAATATTTTGCAAATTTGGATTTGAACTGGATAATCTACCAGTTGCAGTAACCATCTGATTAAAAGATGTATGAATTCTTTCACTTTTTGCAAGCTCAATAAGTGATTCAAGATAGGTTGTTATCAATTTTGTAATCTCTCGATATTCAAGTAGTTTTTTAGGAATTTCAGAGTGTTCACAAAGAGCTAATAGAACCTCCTCATCTGTTGAGTTTCCTGTTTTCGTTTTTTTTATGATTGGAAGATTTAGTTTTTCAAATAGAACAACTGCAAGCTGTTTTGGTGAGTTAATATTAAAATTTTCACCTGTTAATTGATATATCTCACTTTCAAGATCACTACGCTCCTTTATAAGCTCTTTTTTGAGCTCTTTAAGATATGATATATTTAATTTTATACCACTCTCCTCCATATTTACCAAAATAGGAATTAGTGGTAAGTCTATTTTATAAAAAACCTCATTTAATCCCTCTTTTGTTAACTTATCATCAAGATATTTTTTTAGATGAGTGAGTAAAACTGTTTTCTCACCAATATAACCCATCTGTTCCTCTTTATCCAAAAGAGAAAATGACTTATCGGAAACATTCTGAACAAGTTGTGCATATGTTTTTATTGGATAGTTTAGATAGTTTTGAACACAAAACTCAAAATTATGTTGATGCTCCCCAGGATGAATTATATATGAGGCTAACATTGTATCAAAATAGTTTTGAAACTCAATAGTATAAAGTTTTAAAACATGTGTTAAGAATTTTGCATCATGAGATATTTTTAGTTGTTGAGAGCTTTCTAAATATGGTTTTAATCTCTCTATCTCCTCTTTGTAGTTTTCAGTAAAAATAAATGTTGTTGCAATATTCTCTGTTGCAATACCAATTGCAAGTGGAATCTCCTCATCTCTTATGGCTGATGTTGTTTCTATATGAATAGAGAAAACCTCTTTATTTTTTATAAAATTGATTAATTGCTCAATAGTTTCAACAAGTGAAACTGTTTTTTCTAAAATAAGTTGCTCTTTATCCTCCTCATCTATAAGCTGAAAAACTCTGTTACCAATAAGTGACTTTAGTTGATATTTATTATAAAAATTAAGAAGAGTGTTGTTGTAAAAATCTATACCTCCATCTCTCCATCTGTTTATAGATATTGGTAAATCAGTTTTTAAAGAGATTAGTTTTTTACTCAAATAGGCATTTTTTTCTGACTCAATAAAGTAATCTTTTTTCTTTCCTGCTACTAAAGAGATGTTTTTATAGATGTTATCAAGTGTTTTAAACTTTTTAAGTAACTCAACAGCCCCTTTTGCACCAATTCCTTTTATTCCAGGAACAAAATCACTTGCATCACCAACAATTGATAGATAGTCTAAAATCTGATTTGGATATACTCCAAACTTCTCATAAACTGCATCTGCATCATAAATAATATCTTTTAATCCATCATAAACAAAAACAGAATCATCAACAAGTTGCATTAAGTCTTTATCACCTGTAACAATAATAGTCTCATCAAACTCCTCTTTATATTTTGTAACAAGAGTAGCAATAACATCATCAGCCTCATAGCCATCAATCTCGAAAGACTCCAAACCTGCTTTTGTTACAAAAGTTTTTAAAAGAGGAAACTGAACTTTTAAATCATCTGGAGCAGAGCTTCTATTTGATTTATAATCAGAGTAGTATTCTCTTCTAATAAGTTTCTTTTGAGAATCATAAGCAATAACAAGCTCTGTTGGTGATTTTGATTTTATAATAGAAGCAAGCATTTTAATAACACCATAAACAGCCCTTACTGGTGTTCCATCTGGAGCAGTTAATTCCTGTTTTATTCCATAGTAGGCTCTAAACATAAGTGAATTTATATCAACAATATAAAGTGTTCTCATAAAAAAATCCTTAAAAATATCAAAAAGATAATACTACTTTTTTTTGAAAAAATAAAATAAAAAAAAGACAAAAAAAATAAAACTTTTTTGAAAAAATAGTTAAAATAAAAAAATCTAAAATATTTTTTATTTGAAATTTTTATATATTTTTGTAATAATAGAAAAGCCCCCCAGGGGGGGCTCTCTAAAGGAGATTAGGTCGATATGACTTTTTGAACTTTTTTACGATAGGATAAAAATGAGTTGATACTTATTTGTAGTAAATTTTTTTGATAGGAATCCCCCTTAGTTATTAATATTATAACCATTTATAAAAAAAAATCAAGTCTTTTTGATTTTTTATTTTATATATTTAAATTTTTAATTTTTTTGATTATTTTATCTGGGTTTTTTAAGTTATCTTCTGTTTTAACATTAAAACAACTTATATTTATAAAAAAATTATAATAATATCTCAACTTTTCATGTGAAAAAATCACAAAACTTACAAAATAAATTTGATTTTAAAAATCTATTATGATAGAATCGTATGTTAGATATGTTAGAGGAATGCATGCGTTGTTTTAAATGCGGAGCAGAAGTTTCAGACAACCTTGAAAAATGTTCTGTTTGTGGTCAAAGTTTTAGAAATATCAAAAAAGATTTTTCAAAAAATCTATACTCAAAAATACAAGAGCTATCAAAACAGGAAAACACAAAAGAGTTTCCACTTGGTATTGTTATTGGTGATATTTTATCAGAACAGTACTCAATATCAGATTTTATTGGTGAAAATATTATATTCTACTCTTTTACTGCAATAGATAGATATAACAAACAGAAAGTCTCTATAGATTTTTTAAAACCATCTATAATTCAAAATGATTCAGAGTACTCAAGATTCGTAAATGCTTTAAGAGAGGAGAAGTTTCGTCAACATGAAAATCTGGCTCTAATTTATGATTATGGAAGATATAAAAACTCTCCATTTGTTGTTTCTGAATATCTTGATGGTGTTCCTTTAAGTAAAATTATTTCAATGAAACAGAACTCAAATGAGAACTTCTCTCTTGATGAAGTTGAGCCAATTATTGCTCAAATTACAGATGCACTTCAAGAGATTCATGAGGATAGCTTGAATGGATATCTTATTCCAGATAACATAATAATTTTATCTGATGTTTTAAAAATAAAAAACTACTTTTGGTTTAGATGTTTTAGAAGTGAGGCTGTTTTACGTTACTTCACAACAGAATCTAACTCATTTTACTATTTGGCCCCAGAATTACGTGGTGGTTCCCAAAAACTCATAAATGCAACCGATTTATATTCTCTTGGAGTTTTACTATCATCACTTCTAACTGGAAAAATATATAAGGGTGTTCCATATAGTCTTACAGAGTATAATAGTGCTCTTTCAGATAATATGGATTCTATATTTTTTAAACTTACAAATAAAAACTCAAATAAACGATATCAGAATCTTGATGAATTTCTTGTAGATTTTGATGAATTATTTGAAGCACCAATTGTTGAAGATGATAAAACAAGAGTTGTTAGCACAAATGAACTAGTTTTTGATGATGGTGAGGGTTATGAATTTGAAGATGAGCTTGAAACATCTCTTGTCGAGAGAAAAAAAAGAGAGGAGCAAGAGAGATTAGATTTTCAAAAATCTATAGATGATAAAAAAAATAAACAATCAGATAAAATTACTCAAAAAGTTGAAAAATCAACTCAACAAATAGTTAATAACTCAAAAATCATTACAAAACAAAACACTCAAAATCAGAAAAATATAGATGAGTCTCAAGAGTTAAATAAACAAAGTGACAAAAATCAAAAAAATAGCAAAGAAGAGAGCTCTATTCAGGAATTTTTTAATAAAAGTTCAAAAATGGATAATCAAAATAACTCAAAAACAAAATCAGAGAGTAAATCTGAGAATCCACTTCTTAATAAAAATGAACCAAATACAGATGAGATAGAGACTGCAATGGTTTCACCTCAACCAGAGAAAGAGACTCTTTTACCACCTAAAAAAGAGGAAGAAAAAATTATTCCTCCAAAAGTAGAGAGAGTTGATAGTAGTAAAAATACATCTCCTGATGCTCAAAACCCATTTTATAGACCAGATCAATTCACATCAGAACAAGCAAACTACTCCTCAAGTTTTATATACAAACAGCAACAAATGATGGCAAATCAGGATCCAAATGCCATATATCAACAGCCTGTTAGTGTTTATCAACCAATGCCATATCCACCATACCAACAGAAAAATGATAATTCTAAAAATCTACTTATCATAATTGGATTTATTATTCTTACAGTTGCACTTGCAACAACTGTAATTATCATCTTTATAAATAGTAATGAGCAACATCAAATTAATCCATATATTACCAATAAAATAGATGCTGAACAGAATTTAAAAGAGTTTCAAAAAGAGCGTGAAGAGTTAGAAAAACAGAGAAAAGAGCTTGAACAACTAAAAAAAGATCTTCTAACTCAAAAAAACAAAGCAGAAGCTATGGAGTTTGATGGTGGTGAGGCTGAAAAACAGGATTTAATAAAAAAAGAGGAGGCTAAACTTGCTCAACTAAAAGAGAAAGAGGCTGAATTGGAGAAAAAAAGGGTAGAGGTTGAGAAAAAAGCAGCAGATGAATTAAAGAAAAAAGAGGTTGCTGAGAAAGAGATAAAAGATAAAAATCTTACTGCTCAACTAAAAAAAGAGGAAGATAAAAGAGCTAAAGTTGAAACTAAAAAAGATACAACAAAAATAGCAACTACAACTGAAAATAAAACTGAAAATAAAACTGAAAATAAAACTGAAAATAAAACTGAAAATAAAACTGAA
>DYRY01000140.1:5632-7475 GCA_020718465.1 Anaeromyxobacter dehalogenans
AATGTTAAAAAAGATACAACATCAAAAAGAGATATGGATGCGGAAGCAGATGCTCTTTTAGCTATGGTATCAAAAGAGATGGATGGTAAAGATTCAACAGCAACAAAAGTTGAACCTAAAAAAGAGGAGAAAGTTGTTGCAATTGTAAACCCAGATGGAAACTGTCCATCTGATATGGTGAAAATCAAAGAGGGAGCTTTTCCTTTTGGAACTCCTGCAAATGATTCATTTAAAAGTGCTCTTGAACCAACTTTAAAATCAGTCTCAATTGGTACATATTGTATTGATAGGCAAGAGTCTGCGGTTTCCATTAATTTTACACAAGCAGAGGCTAACTGTAAGAAAAAAGGGAAAAGATTATGTACTAATCAGGAGTGGGAAAAAGCTTGTAAAGGTCCTGGTGGGAAAAAATTTCCTTATGGAGATACATTTGATCCTGAAAGATGTAATACTGCTGATGCAAGTGGTGAAAAAAGATCCCCATCAGCAGCAGGAACATTTAAAAAGTGTCGTTCACCTTATGGTATTTTTGATATGAGTGGAAACTATGCAGAGTGGGTGACTGGTGGAGATGGCTCAACACAATTTGTAAAAGGTGGTTCATTCTCAAGTGAAGATTATGATGCTCGTTGTGCAAGTGTTAAGAAGAAAAATGTATCAACAAAAGATGCAACAACTGGTTATCGTTGCTGTAAAGATCCTGAGTAAAAACTATTTTAAAAATAAAAGATAGTTTTAAGAATAAAATTAAGACTCTATTTTTTTTAAAATAAAAAATAGTTTAAAAATATGAATTTTTAGTGAATATTTATAAGTGACATTCGTCACAATGATAATAATGTTTTTTAGGAGAGGTTCTTATGAGAAACTTACTTATACTGATAACAATCCTTTTGGGAACAATTCAGATTTTTAGTGAAAATGTTCTGATTCTTAAATCAAAATCATTAAGCACTTATGATAGTCTTATTATTGGTTTTTCAATTGATAACAAATCAAAAACAACAGTTGTATCTCTTGATGATACAGAAGTTTCAGAAGAGGCAGTTTTAGAAAGAATAAAAAATGAGTTCTCTCTTGTTTTTGCAATTGGTGATCAAGCTTTAAAAGTTGCATCAAGCCAAAAAGAGAAACCAGTTATATTCTCAATGGTTTTAAACCCAGATCGTTATGCTATTGACTCAACTCAAATAACAGGGATTAGAATGAATCTCTCTATAAAAACTCAATTAGGAGTTATATCTGCTCTATTCTCTCCAATTAAAAATATTGGTGTAGTATCCAGTGGTGAAGATACAGAGAGTCAAATAAAAGAGAGCCAACAGATTGCAACCCTTTTTGAATTAAATTTAGTTCCAATCAAAGTTGATAATCCTGCAAACCTTCAAAAAGCTCTTGAGGAATCCTCATCAAAAGTTGAGATAATTTGGATGTTTCCAGATAGAACAATTCTTAATCCACAGGGATTTAACACTTTAAATCAGTTTGTAACCCAAAACAAAAAACCACTCTATGTATTATCCTCTGGATTAGTTGAGAAAGGGGGTCTTTTTGCACTATCTCCAGATTACTTATCAGTTGGAAAACAGGCTGCAAGAATCTCTGAAAAAATTATCTACTCAAAAGTTCCTGTTAAATTTATTCCTGTCTCTGACCCTGATATTTTCCACCTTACATTTAATTATACTGTTGCAAAAAAAATCAACATTATTAATGAATTTTCAGTAAAACTTCTTAACTTTGCAGCATCAAAAGGCTTTACAATAAATGCTGTGAAATAATCTTTTTTAAAATAAAAACAAAAACAAAAGGATAAAAACCATCTAAATAATATAAATTATCA
>DYRY01000141.1:0-2462 GCA_020718465.1 Anaeromyxobacter dehalogenans
TAAAGTTATACAAGAAGTCGAATCAATTATAAAAAGCATAAAATCATTCTAATTTAAAATCATTACAGCAGTTGGGATTGAAATAGATTCAATCCCAACTGGAATAAAAAAGGATAATATTGTCAGGTCAGAATCTATTTCTGACCTGACAAAAGGAATAAAAAGATATTTCTGAAAGAGAAGATAAAAACGGTTGATTTAAATTTTCATTTTTAGTCAATGTTGAGAATTTTGTAACTAAAATGATTTATTGTTGTTTTAAAACAGATTTTCTAAATGTAAGTTATACAAGTAATAAAAATTTTGTTAGGTTTTTAAGTAAAAAACTGAACAAAACTATCATGTTTAACAGAAAGGCAGATTCTTGAGTATTTTAAGTAAAGCTCTTTTTCAGTAAAACAGAATTTATCCATTCCAACAGCACCAATTTTATTCTGAAAAAGATAATCCTCTGTTCTATCTATAACAGCAAAAATTCCAACAAGATTTTTATTATCATAAATATCTTCAACTAAAAGAGAGTTAGATTTTAAAAAATCTATATTTTTTTTAATACTATCTGTTGTCTCTTTTCTAAATATTGTATGTGCAATCTCACCCTCTTTTGTTGATATAACCTTCTCAACAATCATTTGAGCTGGAGATGAAACCCCATTAAACTCATAAAGAAGCCGTATATTAAGCTCATCATTAAAATCTTTATTACTACAATATATAAATCCAAGACGAACTCCAGACAATCCAATCCATTTTGAAAAAGATTCAACAATAATAACTCCATCAATATCTGATAGTTTATCAAAAAAATTATCTCTATAAAATAGTCTTCGATATGGAGAGTCAAAAATAACTGTTGCTCCCCTCTTTGTTATCTCTTTTATAGAGTCTAAAAGATACTCATCATCCATTTTTATTCCTGTTGGATTATTTGGATCACATATAAAAATGGCATCAGATTCTGATATATTAACTAAATCTGAAAAATCATTATAAAAAGAGAACTCCTGTTTTCTGATAGTTGCCATTTTTGAGTAGGAGCCCCAATATAATTTTGGAAAAATAACTCGATTTATATTAAGAAGCTGAATTACTAAATCAAGTGCAGACATACCTCCAGGAGTTATTGATATATTTTTTAATTTCTCTTTTTTTGATGAAAAATACTCATTAATAATTGCCTCTTTAAGAGAGTTCATACCCCGATTGGGTGCATATACTTGAAACTCTTTTGAGTTAAAATCTATTTGATTAATAATTTGAGACAAATCTATCTCAACAACAGCATTAACTCCACGATTTAGAGCTAAATATCTCTCTCCTGATTCCAATTCTGCTTTTTTTACTTTTTCACCAATCCCAACTATTGATGAGAATGTTGCATTTGATATGTTAACTTTCATCTATAAATCCTCTCAAAAAAAATAGTTTAAAGAAACTAAAAAATTTAATAACATATAATAGTAAAATTAACAAATTTGTCAAATAAAAAACAATATAAAAACATCTAAATAAGTGAATTTTATTTATGATATAATAAACATTTATTTAAATTATAATTTTTTTCTTTACTTAATCATAAAATATTTATATTTTTTGATTTTTTATTAAAAATATGTTATAATTGTGTATAATTTTTTAAGAGTTCTTGATGAAAATATATTTTTTACTATTTTTAATCATTTTTTTAGTTGCATGTTCTGATACAGAGAAAAACTCTGTTTGTGTGCCAAATCCATGTAAAGAGAGCAATAAAAATGTTTGTAAACCGCTTGGAGAGGGATATATTTGTAGTTGTAA
The DNA here is from genome assembly GCA_020718465.1 of Anaeromyxobacter dehalogenans. Lineage (GTDB taxonomy): Bacteria > UBP6 > JAFGXH01 > JAFGXH01 > JAFGXH01 > JAFGXH01. Next base: position 1,798 of record DYRY01000141.1, read on the forward strand.
TCCTGGAACTCATGACGAAAATGGAGTTTGTGTAAGTAATAATGGAAGTCTCTGCTTTCCAAATCCCTGTATTCAACCAAATAGAACTGTTTGTACAACGGTTAATGATAGAGTTAGCTGTCAATGTGACTCTGAATTTCATATTGAGGATGGCGTTTGTATTTCCGATTTTAAAGTTGTTAGTTGTATTGCAAAAACAGATGAGGAGTTACCAAAAAATAGTACTCAAATTATAGAAAATATAACAATTCAGTATAGAGATGGATTTTGGGAATCTACTCCTGATTGTGAAGTGATTTGTAATAGTGGTTTTCTGTTTGAAAACAGTAGTTGTATTAATAAAAAAACAGTTCAATGTAAATCTCTAACTATATTTCCAGAAAACTCTCATGAGATAAAAATTGATGTTGATATAGTTTATAGTGATGAAAATGAATGGTCAGAGCCTCAATTTTGTGAATGGGAGTGTGATGAAGGTTACTTTTCAAATGGAGATTCATGTAGCAATTTATTCAAAGATGTAACTTGTACAAATGTAAATCCAGCTAACTCTAATTGGAGTAGTGAAAATCAAAATGGTATATTACGGCAAGTTTGGAGTGAAGATAGTAATGACTATTTACCTCCAGCAAATAGTTGCAAATGGGAGTGCAACACAAATTATA
>DYRY01000141.1:2562-7459 GCA_020718465.1 Anaeromyxobacter dehalogenans
TATCAGAAGATAATACAACTTGTATTAACAGAAAAACTATGCAATGTGCCTCAATCACTCCTCCACAAAATGGACACCAAATTACTACTGATGTTGAGATAAACTATACAATTTTAAATGGTTGGAGCTCTCCTCAAAACTGCTCTTGGGAGTGCAACACAAATTATATATCAGAAGATAATACAACTTGTATTAACAGAAAAACTATGCAATGTGCCTCAATTACTCCTCCACAAAATGGACACCAAATTACTACTGATGTTGAGATAAACTACACAACTTTAAATGGTTGGAGCTCTCCTCAATATTGCTCTTGGGAGTGTGATAATGGTTATTATAAGGATGGAAATAGTTGTTTACTTCAACAACTTTGTTCAGACTCTTTTGAATCTAATAATAGTGAATTAGATGCTAAATTGATAACAGATGCCAATATGTTAGAGAATCAACACTCAAATTTGAGTATTTGTAATGGTGATGTTGATTGGTATAAAATTCTATCTCAAGCCACATCTGGTTTAGAGATTGATATAAAATATACCCATATTGATAATCAGTGTGATATTGATGCGAAACTATACACATATAGTGGAGCAACTTTGGTAGAGGTAGCCTCCTCTTCTAATTTAATAGGATTGGAAACACTCTATATTCAAAACACAGTAGAATCAAAAGAGTATTTTATTAAAGTTTATCCTGTTTATGGAGATTGTAGTGACTCTTATAAACTTACAGCAAATATATTTAGTAGTTGTATTGATGACTCTATTGGAGTTATTGCAAGTGAACATGATGATTTTTTAGAGGAGGCTCAAAGTTTTCAAATTGGTGAACAATATAATCGAAAAATCTGTGATTATGATGATGATTGGTATATTTACCATATGCAAAGTGGTCAAAAAGTAAAAATAGAGTTAGATTTTGTTACAACTGATGGAGATTTAGATGTTTTTCTTTATGATTCTAATGGATTAACATTAGAGGGAACATACTCTGTTTCTAATAGTCATGAAGAGATAAAAACAGAGATAACTATAACTGAAAACCACTATATAAAAGTTCGAGGTTGGAGTGGAAGTAAAAATAGTTATAGTTTTAAAACCTCCTTTTATGCTGATTTTCTTCAAAACTCAATAGCTTTAGCAATACCAGATAGGAGTTGTATTACAAAAACAGTAGATTTATCAACAACAATTCCAACAAATGGTGTTGTAACCAACTTTATTTTAAAAAATCTAAAAGTTAATCATACATATCCTTATGATTTAACAATAAAAGGTTCAATTGGAGATTCACCTCAAATTATTTTTTGGAATCAGCAGGGTGGAACAGATGATGGTTGTCAAGATGATGATGTAGAAAATGATGATGATGTTGAGCTAATTAATCGTACTTACTCTGAATTAAATGGTTCTAATGTTGGAAATAGAGTATTTACTTTAGAGTTATGTGATAAACTTACTGGTGATACAGGAACTCTTCAAAATTTAGAGTTTGAACTTCTATATAAATAATTATTTAATCTATAATTACTCAAATTTCTCTTTTTTTAGTTATCAAAAGTGCTATTTTTTTCTCTTTTTTAGTCAAAAATATAAGATACTGTTTTTTCTCTTTTTTTTAGTTATAAAAAATATAAAAAAATGCTATATAGTTTTTTTTATATGGTTTTTTAAATCAAAAACATATTTTTTTGAAAAAAATAGTATATTTTAAATAAAAATTTGTTTCAAACGTCCTATATCTTATATTGTTGGAGTTTACTATGAAAAACCTTTTAATTGTTACTTTATGTTTGATGAGTTTAACTATATTTGCCTCCTCTATTCAAGAGAATCTTCAAAAAATTCAGGATAAATACAAAGATATAACTGGATTTGAGGCAAATTTTGAACAAAATTTCTATCATAAAGCCTATAAAAAAGATAAAAAATCCTCTGGAGAGGTTGTTTTTAAAAAAGAGCTTTTTATGAAATGGAGTTATAACTCTCCAGAAAGGAAATATATTATATCAAATCAGGAGAAACTTTGGGTTTATGAACCAGAGAATGAGCAAGTTTTTATATCTGAAGTAAAAAAATCGGAATTAACACAGATTTCACGCTTTCTATTTCAACATGAAGATTTACAAAAAGAGTATGATATTACTATTGATGATAAAAATGGTGTTGTTATGGATTTAACTCCAAAATCAAAAGATTTATCTTATAAAAAAATAACGCTTACTTTTAGTTCTGAACTAAAATTAACAAAAACAGAGATGATAGACCAATTTGATAATGTTAACACAATTGCTTACTCCAATATTAAATTAAATCCAACTCAAGATAAATCATTTTTTGAGTTTAAAATACCAGAAGGTATTGAGGTTATTGAGCAAAAATAGTTTTATTTTACTATTTTTTCTTATTAAAAATAAAAAAGTTTCTTTTGTTTTTTCTTATTAAAAATAAAAAACTCTATAATGACTGTTTTTAGTAAAAAATTAATGTTTTTTACTTGTTTTTTTAAAAAAAATCATTAGTATGTGAATTTTATTTTGGAGGTTTTATGAAAAAACTATTTTCAATTCTATCTGTTCTCTTTCTTTTAGGGTTTATCGCTTGTGATGAAGAGAGTGATAAAAAAGTTGAACCTAAAACATGTTCTCCAGAGTGTTCTGATTGGCAAACTTGTAGTGATGGAGTTTGTGTTTTAACAGATGGAAAATGTGAAACAAACGAAAACTGTACAGAAAAAAATGCTATTTGTGATTTAACAACTCATGAATGTCGTATTTTAACCTGTAATGAAACATTAACCTCATCAGGAATAACAGGAATTAATGCATGTTCTGAAATTGAAAGCACAGAGTGTTGGAGCAATGATGATTGTGAAGATAATCAACGTTGTGAGAATGTTGGTGGTGAATATGAGCTTGGATGTTGTGTTGATGGTTTAAGAGGATGTAAGGTTGCTGGAGAGTCTTGTACATCTGAGTTTGATTGCGATTCATCACTTTGCCTTAATCGAAATGAGGGAGAATTTTTCTGTTCAAAAATCTGTGAAACAAATACAGATTGTCCAAATGGTTTTGAATGTGCTGATATGTATTTTTTTAATGCTTGTGTCATTCCAAATCAAGATTAATAAAATTAATTAAATTTTTAATTACAAAAAATCATTTATATTAATCATCCTTTAGCAAAAATATGAAAATATTATAATTAACTTTCACAAAATTGATTAAAAGAGTAAAAATATATTATAATAGTAGTGAATTGAATTTTGAACTGGAGAGTATGATGGAGCGAATTCGTTTAGGTGAGTTTTTAGAACAAAAAGGATTAATAACAAAATGGCAACTAGATGCTGCATTACAAGAGCAGAAAAATTTTGGAACTCGCCTTGGAGATATATTAATAAATCATGGATATGTATCAGAAGGAGAGCTTATAGAGGCTGTTGCAGAGTGGAAAAATATAAAATTTGTTGATTTATCAGAGGTTCCACCATCAAAAACTGCAATCTCAATGATGAGTTCGAAATTTTGCAAAGAGAATACAGTTTATCCTGTAAGACTTAAATCAGAAAACAATAGGAATATACTTTTTTTAGCAATGACAGATACATTTAACTTAGCTCTTATGGATGAGATAAAATTTCAATTTAATATCCATAAAATTGAGCCAATTCTTGCATCCGCAAGGGCTATAGAGGCCTGTATTCAAAGAGATTATGATTTTTTAGGTGCAACAGTTATTCCACCTCTAAGTTATGAGAAAAAAGCCAATTATGAAGCCTCTATTGATGATGATTTAGAGATAATTAGCTCAAAAAATGAGAAAAATCCTTCAGATTTGAAAAATAGTTCATCTTTAAATACAGATGAATTACAACATCAAATTGTTATTTTGAAAGGAGAAGTTGAGTTTTTAAAAGAGTCAATAAAAGGATACAAAAAATATTTTAATAATTTAATTAAAATATTAGTTAAAAAAGGTTTGATAACAAAAGAGGAGTATTTAAATGATTTAAAAGATTCATAATACTTTTTTATTTTGATAAAATTTTTGTAGTAAAAATTAATTTTTTTGTTTTTGTTATAACAAAAATTACTTTACTATAAAAAATATTTACAAAGAAAACGAGATATAAAATTTTGTTTTTTATTTGTGATATGTTGATATTTATATCTTTTTAGGAGTTTTTATGAAAATTGAAGTACCAATTAATATAACATTAAAAGATTTTTTTGATAATTTTTTGCAACAACAGTTTCAAAATTTGAAAAATGAGATAACTTTACCACCATTTATTTTTGATATTGGAGTTGAGATATCTGGAATTAGTGGTGGATATTGGACACTATCATATAATAATAGAAGCTTTTTGGTGTTACAAGGAGTTCCTGATGAACCTCTTTTTTCAGTTTGCTTTGATATCATATTATGGGAAAAAGTTTCAAAACTGTTAAATGGTAGTTATTTTTTTAATTTAAATTTTTTAAATAGTGATCTAATTAAAAAAAAGCTAACTCAAGAGAAAATTAATAAACTAAAAGTTGAACATGGGGCTATAAATATTATTGTAAATGATATCGAATTTAAAGGAAATCTATACTCTTTTGATTTTAAATTTAAAATTGGTGATCCACTTGATAGAGATCCACTAATTACAATAAATTTATCAAATGAAGATATTAAAAATCTTCAAAAAGAGAGTAATATTATATCCTTTATAACATCAAAAAAATTAAATATTGAGGGAGATTTAAGGTATCTTATGAAAATAGCCTCAATTATTATGCTTAATTAATTTCATACTATTAATTTTAATATATATTTTAGCTTATATTCTTTTATGAAATATATGAAAAAACATCTTCTTGTAGCTTATTTTTGAAAATAAAATTGAC
>DYRY01000142.1 GCA_020718465.1 Anaeromyxobacter dehalogenans
GACGTATGCAAGAAGGCAAAGCACGGCCAGGGGAAAGAGAATCAAGATAAGCTTTTAACTCTTGGTAAACTGTTTTATAATGCTATTGATAAAAAAATAGTATCTAAAAAAGTGTTCTATCCTGTTATCAAGAGAGAAAAATCTTTTTCGATTCCGAAAGTATCAGCTAAACTTGAAACAGATAAAAAGATTGCTATTATATCCACCTCAACAGAAAAAGATAAATCGTTATCACAAATGGTTGAACACTTTAGCTCTCTATTTAAAGAGGGTTTTGTAACTATTTATAATCTTAATGATATAAATATAAAGGCTGGATGTTTAGGTTGTATGAATTGTGCCTTTGATAATATCTGTGTTATTAAAGATGACTTTATGAGTTTTTTTAAATCATCTGTTCAAGCTGCTGATATAGTTATATTTGCAACAACAATAGAGGATAGACATCTATCATCAAAGCTTAAAACTATGTTTGATAGATCATTTTTTAATGGTCATACTCCTTCAATTAAAGATAAACAGATTGGATTTATAATATCAGGAGAGTTAGGTCAAAACTATAATATTAAAGAGATGATTAATGCCTATTGTGAAGTTCAGAAAAGTAATTTAGTTGATGTTATAACTGATGAGGATGAAAATGTTGCTGATTTACTTCTTAATTTAGCTAAAAAGGCTCTATTTTTATCTAATGAAAGATATATTGCACCAATAACTTTTCTAGGAAAAGGTGGTATGAAGATATTTAGAGATGATATTTATGAGCATTTAAGAGTTATCTTTCAGAAAGATCATCAATATTATAAAAAACATAAGATTTATGACTTTCCAACAAAGAATCTACTACAGAGATTTGTTAATTCATTTCTATATTTACTTCTTAAAATTCCTGCAATACAAAAGCAGGTTAGAGTTAAAATGAAAGATGAGATGATAAAACGTCATAAATCTATTGCTGAAGCTCAATTAAATAAGTAAGTAGAGAGTAAAGTTATATATCTTTTCTTATTATATATAAAAAAATAAATATATTATTACTCTTTTGTTTCTATTTTAATGAACATTTTGTTTTAACTCATTAAATAATAAAGAAATATAGTATCTTTTATTTGTTTTAGGTTGATGTTTATTAACTTCAGGTGCTTCTGTATTAGATAAAGATGCTCCGTTATTAACTTCAGGTGCTTCTGTATTAGATAAATTTTATATTTTTTAGTGTACTAATCTATCATATACATTTTTAGGTATCTGTTTGTTTTGTTGTTTGTATAAAAGAAACTCTTTTAGGTATCTGTTTGTTTTGTTGTTTGTATAAAAGAAACTCTTTTAGATATCTGTTTGTTTATTTATCACTATAGTGGGGATATAAAGTCATTCTTTCACCATTTAGAAGTGTTGAAAGACCAATATTTGATTTTTTTGCAGGAATTTTAAACTGCTCTGCTGTTGAACAAGAGCAATCACGAGTATCTGATTCAATGTATGTTGATATCATCCCCTCATAGTTACGAATAATAACTTTATCAGGAGATTGACTCATAAAGTAGTTTGGTTGAATTGGAACTTTTCCACCACCATTTGGAGCATCAATAACAAATGTTGGAACCGCAAGACCAGATGTATGACCTCTTAAACCCTCAATTATCTCAATCCCTTTTGAAAAAGGAGCTCTAAAATGCTCAATTCCACTTGTTAAATCACATTGATAGAGATAGTATGGTCTAACTCTGTTTTTAAGAAGTTGGTGCATAAGATTTTTAATAATATTAACATCAGAATTAACTTTTCTTAATAGAACACTCTGATTACCAAGAACAAAACCATTATCAGCAAGAAGAGCAAGAGCTCTTTTAGATTCATCTGAAATTTCATAAGGGTGGTTGAAGTGTGTGTTAAAATAGATTGGATGATATTTTTTAGCCATCTTAACAAACTCTTTTGTTATCCGTTGTGGGCAAACAACGGGCATTCTACTTCCAAGCCTTATTATTTCAACATGAGGAATCTCTCTTAAAGCCTTAAGAACCTCCTCTATTTTATTATCACTCATAAAAAGTGGATCTCCTCCAGATACAACAATATCTCTTACCTCTGGATGACTTGATATATACTCAACTGCTTGAGACAGAATTGTTTTATCTACAAGATGTTTACCATCAGATACTAATCTTTTTCTTGTACAGAATCGACAATACATTGAGCATTGATCTGTGATTAAAAATAGAACTCTATCTGGATATCGATGAACTAAATTAGGAGCAGCCAGATCATGATCTTCTCCAAGGGGATCCTCTAAATCGATTGGACTTTTATAAAGCTCATTTTCAGATGGAATCGATTGAAGTCTTATTGGGTCTTCTGGATTATCTGTGTCAATAAGAGATAGATAGTGTGGAGTTACTGCCATTTTAAAACTTGAAAAAGAGGCTTTTATACCATTTTTTTCATCTTCAGTTAGTGGTATTATCTTTTCAAGCTCCTCTAATGTTGTAACTCTGTTTTTAAATTGCCACTTATAATCACTCCACTCACTTTCTGAAATACTTTTATAGTATCCATCTCTAATATTAATTCCCATTTGTAACTCCAAAAATAAACAACTCTAATGTATAATAGATTTTTTTTTCAAAATAAAGTAGTTTTATTTATAAAATATTTATTTTGCTTTTTGTTCATATTATCTTCAAAAAAAACACTGTTTTTGAAGATTTTTTTATTTATGAAAGCCATTTATCTCGAATAGTTGCTACAAGTTGCTTTAATTCCTGGTAAACAATAAGTTTATATTTAAAGTTTCTATATGTTACTCCAGATTTTAGATATTGTGTTTTTAAATCACAAAAACGAAGCTCATTAAGCTGGTTAAGACCAATATATTTTACAAGATTTATAAATGCTTTATTTCCAAACTCTTTATGTGAAAATATTTTATTATTTATTCTAAAAGAGAAAAAATTTTCACTGTTTGATTTTATTCCCTCTACAACACATTTATATGGTGAGTTTATAAAATCGGTGTTTTGAAATCTATTAAAATCTACCCCTTGAATCTCAAATTGGTTTAACTCCCTCTCTTCAATACTAAAAATTTCAATATTTTTAATAGAATCATTATCTTTTAGGTGGTTTATTGCAAGAGATACTGTATCCCCTAAAGTTTGAATATTAAAATTTTTAAAGTAGTAAAAGTGATTATCTTCATCAAAAACATATAAAAAATTCCCCTTGTAGTGAAGAAAGTAGAATATCTGAATAAAACCAATTTTTGTTAAAGATATAATTTTAGAGAAATAGGATAGCTCTAAAACATCATCATCAACATAGTAGTGTGTTATTTTTTCTTCATCCAAAAGCATTTGAAAAAAAAGATCTAAATTTTGATAGATTATAGCATCAATAATTTTGTCTGTTTTTTTTAACAAATATAGTGTGCCATTAAAAGATGTTAAAAGCATTGAGTATCTATTTGAAAAAGTTTTATATGCACTTTCAAACAGTTTTTTTAATCTAAAAATCATTGAGTTTGATATCTCTCCATTAAAAATATGTATTGAGATATCAGCATATTGATTATACTCATAAGTTGTTGAGAATAGATTTTTTATTGCTAAAACAACTGATTCATCACTTTGATACTCAAAGTGTGATATCTGTTGAAAAGAGTTTTTCATAACTACTGAAAAATCAGTAATATGGCTCTGTTTTTGATAGCCATAATTTAGTGGATCCCAATTTTCAGAGATATAAGAGTAATCTTTGTAACCTTTAAAAAGTGGTTGAGAAACACTATTAACACTCTCAATACCTAAATTTATGAATATATGTATTCCCTCAATTGATGGATTTTCCCCTTTTATTTTAAACCCTTTTTGAAAAGATAGATTCTGTTTTATAAGTTTTGTTTTTAATCTACTAATGTTACTATTTTCATCAATAACTGTTTGGGATTTGGATTTTATTTGTGGAATTGTTTTTGAAAAATAGTTGTTGTGAAGAGAGATTAAAACAGTTTTCATAAGTGATGATGTTGTGTATATCTCCTCATAAAATGGTTTTGTTGTTTTTGTGAAAATCTGAAAAAGTCCCCATTTTGAGTTCTGATTTTGTATTAAAAGTGACTCTGGGTCAAAAGTTATCTGGAGAAGATTATCAAATGATATTGAGTTATCATACTCTTGAAAAAAACTTTTTAAAACTCTATTCTCAACTTTATAAATTTCTATAAAAAGATTTAAATATTGTTTAAGTTTTTTATTGGCTTCAATATACTCTCTATATCTAATTTCACCATTTTCAATAAAATTTAGAGTTTCAAATCTTTCTATTTGTGATTTAAAAAATTCCCTTTTTGAATCAGAAACTCTCTCTTGTTGTAAAAAAATATATTCAATAAACATGATATCTTTAAATGGTAAATTACTATATTGCTTTATAATTTGTAGTTCAAAGTAGTAATCTTCCGATAGCTGTTTTTGGTATAATTGAGATAGATTATCTGCTTGATATAGTGAATGATAGTATATTAATCTATGAAAAACTCTAAAGTTAAACTGTAGAATATCTTCTAGATATGATAGTATAACTTGATGAAGCTCTTTTTTATTAATTTCAAAAAATGATAAATCAAAAAAACTCTCTTGATTTATCCATTTATTTTCTCCTAAAATAGATATATTCTCTTTATACTGTTTCTCTGTAACATTTTTATTAAGTAAAAATCCATAGTGATTTTTACCACTTAATTGTATTGATTTTAGGTAAAAATCAAATATTGTTATTGGATTTTTATCTTTAATATATACTATTTTTTGGCTATTTGCAGGAAGTAGATATATTGATATTTTTATTTTAAATCTTTTTTCAATCCACTCCTCAATCATTGGAGTTTTATTTTCAAGATAGTTTTTTATCTCATCTGTATACAAATTTGGGTTATAGAACACAAAAAATGGTAGGGTATCCTCAAAAAGTGAATCATAATATATATAAATTGAAACTATTTCTGCATTTGCTTTTGTTCCAATATTTGGAACCTCTCGAATATTAAAGTAGCCTCTAACATAGCTTTTTAAACGTTCACTCATAGAGAACTGATAAATTGAAAATGTATTTAATAATCTATTAAATCCAGGAATAAAGTGAAAATTTCCTGTAATCATATATGGAACAAGGGTTATTACAGTGGAGAATGGATCTTTCTCTTTATCTTGAATCTGCATTAATCGTTGTTGATTAAAAAGATGAAACTCATCAATAAGAGATATAATATACTGCTTTTTATCCATAAATTACCTTAAAAGTAAGAGTAAATCAATATATGTTACAATAAGTTAGCAAAAAATAAAAGGTATTACTACAAAAAAATAAAAAAATTATCATAAATATTTATAAAAAACTATTAAAATTAAAAAAATATTAGTTTTTGTGACTATTTTGTGCTTTTTGATTTTATAATTGAAAATTAATACAAATTAGATTAAAATAAATTGATTATTTTTGGAGGCTTAATGCTTATTGAGTGGGATGAAAAATATGATACAGGAATAAAAGTAATTGATTCGCAACATAGAAGATTATTTATGTTAACAAATCAACTTCATGAGTCAATAATGGATGGAAAAAGTTATGATACTCTTGACAAAATTTTTCAAAATTTAATAGATTACACAATTAAACATTTTTCAGATGAAGAGAGACTTCTTTTAATATATGATTACCCACAGTATAAGGAGCATAAAAAAGGTCACTCTGATTTAACAAAAGAGATGCGGGAGCTTTTTATACAATTTAAAACAGGAGCTCTTCCTGCTGCATCATTAAAAGTTAAAAAATTTCTACTAACTTGGATAATAGATCATATATTAAATAGTGATATGAGATATACTAAATATATTGATATAGATGAGATAGATTCTAAATTTACAGATATGCTTCTTGATAGAATTATTTAAATCAATTTTTTTTCATAAAATAAAAAAAAACAAGAATTTTATCTTTCTTTTATAGAATAAAAATTAAAAGTTTTTAAATATAAATAAAAAATATAAATTTTAATTTTTAAAACTAATTATTTATAAAAAGTAAATAATTAAAATATTTGATTTATTCAAACTTTTTAAAAAAAAATTCTATTTATGAATAGAAAAAATAAATTGTAAATATATTTGGTTCATTTTTTATTTTTATATTTCATTACTTTATTAAAAAAACAGGGATTATAAAATTGGTTAAAAAGATTATAAATGCAAAAAAACATTATTATGAAAAAAATAACAAAAAAGCCACAAGCTTTCTCTTTACAAAGTTGATAAAAAAGGTTATAATCCCAATCTTATGTTTGGATGCTTTTATGGGTCTTCAAGAGGAATTTTATAAATCTGTAGAAGAGGTTATAGATTTTAACACCTTTGAGAACAGGTTAAAAAATCTTCAATATTATATTGATGAATCAACACAAACACTTAAAGTTCATGTTCCAGCAGAGCATATAAAACAGTGGTTACTTGATAATAATTTTGAGGATAAATTTAGAAATATTCTACGAAGATTAACCCAAGATGTTTATCAAGTGCATTTTCTACTACAATCATATCAGAAAAATAGTTCTCAAACTAATCAAACTACACAAACTAATTTAGGTAGTGGTAATCCATACTCAAGAACTCTTCAAAAATTAAGAGAGGAACGGGAGAAATTTATATCCCACACACTAAACCCTGACTACTATTTTGAAAATTTTGTTGTTGGTGAATCAAATGAGTTGGCATTCTATGCCTCAAAAAGTGTTGTTGAGCAACCTGGTGGAACAAATTATAATCCACTATTTATTTATGGTGGTGTAGGGTTAGGAAAAACTCATCTTCTTCATGGAATTGGTCATTCACTTTTGAAAAAAAATCCATATACTCAAATTGTAAATCTTACAACTGAGGAGTTTTTAAATGAGTTTATGGATGCAATAGAGAATAAAAGAGTTCCTTGGCTTATAGATAGATTTAGAAAAAATTGTGATATTCTTTTAATTGATGATATTCAATTTTTATCAGGTAAAAAGAAGACACAAGAGCATTTTTTTCATATATTTAATCATCTTAGAGATGCCCAAAAACAGATTGTTATAACATCTGATAGATATCCACAAGAGATTCCTGATATTGAGGATAGGCTTCGTTCCCGTTTTGAGTGGGGTTTGATTGTTGATATTTTACCTCCAAAATTTGAGACTCGTGTGTTAATTATAAAAGAGAAATTAACCCTCTATCGATTTAGATTGAAAGAGGAGGTTACTCTTTTTTTAGCAGAGCATCTTCGTTCAAACATTAGAGAGATTGAGTCAATTCTCAAATGTTTTAAAAGTATGGAAGAGGTTAAAAAAATTGAGATTACTCTTGATGTTGCAAGGCAATATCTTCAAAAAACTTATAAAATAAATGATCAAACAATCTCTGTTGA
>DYRY01000019.1 GCA_020718465.1 Anaeromyxobacter dehalogenans
ATTTTATTACTTTTTGTGAGAAAAAAAGTAGTTTTAAAATAATTTTATTACTTTTCGTGAGAAAAAAAGTAGTTTTAAAATGATTTTATTACTTTTCGTGAGAAAAAAAGTAGTTTTAAAATGATTTTATTACTTTTTGTGAGAAAAAAAGTAGTTTTAAAATAATTTTATTACTTTTCGTGAGAAAAAAAGTAGTTTTAAAATGATTTTATTACTTTTCGTGAGAAAAAAAGTAGTTTTAAAATGATTTTATTACTTTTTGTGAGAAAAAAAGTAGTTTTAAAATAATTTTATTACTTTTTGTGAGAAAAAAAGTAGTTTTTATTTTTTTAATATTTACTATTTTTTATACTGGATTATAAAGATTATATCTATATTGTATATTTTTTAATTAGCTCTTTTGTTATTTTTTTAATCTCGTGGTCTCTAATTAGAAGTTCCTCTGGCTCTTTTATTTTTGATGGGGTTATTTTTTCGGCTGTATCTGAGATTATACTATAGATATCAACCCAAGATATCTCTCTTTTTAAAAAAGTATCAACTGCAATCTCATTTGCACCATTAATTATAACTCCTAAATCTCTATTTTTAAACACTTCATTAGCAAAATTTATAGAGGGAAATCTTTTTTTATCCAAAGGATAAAACTCTAAAGTTAAAAACTGTGAAAAATCTAAAGTTTTAAAAGGATATGAAAATCTATCTGGATAGTTAATTGAGTAGGATATTGGAATTTTCATATCAGGAACTCCAAGTTGAGCAATTATTGAGCTATCACAATATTGAACCATTGAGTGAACAATTGATTCTGGATGAATAACAACCTCAATCTCATTTGGAGAGATATTAAAAAAATGAAAAGCCTCAATAATCTCAAAGGTTTTATTCATCATTGTAGAGGAGTCTATTGTGATTTTATTTCCCATTTTCCAATTTGGATGTTTTAAGGCATCCTCAACTTTGATATTTTTTAATTCACTGATTTCTGTTTTAAAAAATGGACCACCAGAAGCTGTTATTATAATTTTTGAAAGCTCCTCTCTTTTTGAACCATTTAAAGCCTGCCAAATTGCAACATGCTCCGAATCAATTGGAATAAGTTGATTCTCTCTTGTTGTAACTGTTTTTAAAAGTTCACCACCAGCAACAATAGACTCTTTATTTGCAATTGCAACCTGTTTACCCATTTTTAATGCATTATAAACTGGAATAAATCCAGAAAATCCAACAAGAGCAGAGACAATCAAATCAGCTTCAGAAAGTGTTGATAAGTTTTTAAGTCCCTCCTCCCCATAAAAAAAAGTTATATCTGGATATTTACTTTTTAGATACCAATAGCTATTTTCATCTCCTATTGATACATATTTTGGTAAAAATTGAGTAATCTGTTTTTCAAGTAACTCTATATTTTTATTAGCAGAGAGTCCTAAAACTTTTTTAGTTGTATCATTTTTAATAACATCAAGAGTTTGAGTTCCAATTGTTCCAGTAGAGCCTAAAATAACTATATTTTTCATAAAAATCCTGCTAATTTTTTTAAAAAACTCTGCATATCTTGAGGTAGTGGTGCCTTTATTTTTATCTCCTGCTTTGTAAAATCATCAAAAAAAGAGATCTTATATGCATGTAAAAAATGTCTTGGTACTTCAAGAGTTTTCAGCATCTCATCATCCATACCATTTAGTGTGAATTTATCAAAAATCATCTCATCAGAGCCATATATTTTATCTCCAATAATATAGTTTCCATAGTTAGAGATATGTGCTCTAATTTGATGTTGTCTTCCAGTGTGAATTGTTGCCTCTATAAGTGCATAACCATTATACTGTTTAATCACTTTAAAATCGGTATGGCTAAATAGACCATCTTTTGGGTTTTCACCCTGTTTTATTCTTATTTTTGAGTTGGTGGAGAGTCCTAACATCATTTTAACTGAAAAAATCGTTTCAGGAACAATCCCTTTAACAACTGCAAGATATTTTTTTGATATAGTTCTATCAAAAAATTTATCCACAAGATATGTTGTATACTCTTTTGTTTTTGCAAATAGAATTAATCCAGATGTCTCTTTGTCAATTCGATGAGCCATTTTTAGATTTTGGTAACCATATTTCTCCTCTAAAATCTGAATCATAGTTCCAGATTGATAAGCAGAGTTTGGGTGAACTGCTATTGTTGGAGGCTTATTAAATGCAATAAAGTTCTCATTTTCGAAAACTTTTTCAATATTAATTGAGTCATAATCAACAAAAGCCTCCGCTCTCCAATATTTTCTTATAATAGTCTCATTCAATCCTAAACGTTTTCCTTTTTTTGCGGGAACTCCATTTAGAAAAAATTCACCTGCTTCAATAAACTTATGAATCTCTGTTTTTGAGTACCATGGCATTTTAATTGAGATAAAATGGTCTAATCTATAACGATAGTGAACTGCATCAGACTCTATTTTTGTTTCATGAAGATAGAGTTTTTTCCCTTTTGGTGGCATAATTTTAAACTTTATAAATTAAGTTAAATATTCTAAAAATAAAAGATTTTATCTATTTTTTTTAAAATAAAATAGTTTTTGTTTATTTTTTCTTTAAAATAAAAAAGTTTTAAAGAGTAAGCAAATTTTATTAATAGTTTTCTTCATAAGTAGTTTGGCTTTTTTCCCAATCTTTATTTTGGTCTAATCCAGAGTCTATTTTTTTTACAGATTCAACTTTTGTTGTATTTGGTTGTACAAAATATGGAATTGTATCTCCACTTGCAATTTTTATAAAATAGTACATAAAAATTGCAAAAATAATAACACCAAGAACTTGAAAGAATGGATTATAAGAGAATGTATTTGAGTATCCTTTTAATCTCTCCTCATTTTTAGGTTCCTCAAAAATATTAAATTGTTTAAAAGTATCCTCTGAATTAAAACCTAATTCACTAATATATGATTTTAGATGACTTTTAACAAAAATCTCATTAAGTCTTATTGCATCAATATTACCAGACTCTAAATTTTGAATATTTAGAGCTGTCATTTTAAGCATTATAGCCATCTCTTCAATTGTGCGTCCTTTTTTCTCTCTCTCTTTTCTTAAAAAGTCACCAAGCTCTTTACAACCCATTTACTACAACTCCTTAAAATCATAAAACATATTTTTTATAAATCCTCTTTAACTCCAAGAAGATTTAAATACTCATTACACTCTTTTAAGAGATTCTCATTTCCAAACTCTGTTGAGTAAGTAACACAAGATTTAAACTCTTTTATTGCATCATCATTTTTTTTTAATTGAATCATAAGTGTCCCAAGTTTTAGATGAATTTCTGCTACATTTGGACATAATTTTAAAAACTCATCATAATGTTTTTTTGAAGTTTCTAAAATGTTTTTAGCCCTATAGAGATCTCCTAAAAGGGAATGTGCTTGACACTGTTTATGGTTTTTTCTAAGTGATAAAAGCAAAACTTTTTCAGCCTCATCATACTCTTTAAGCTCAAAATATACTTGTGCTAAATTTGTATATGCTATCCAAGGGGTTTTATATAGTAAATTTGTAGAGGCTTTTTTAAATGACTCAATAGCTTTTTTATACTCTTTCTGTTCTGAATAAACTATTCCAAGATGATTATATGCCTCTGAAAAATTCTCTTTATACTGAATGGCAGCTTTAAATTTTAACTCTGCTTCAGCAATATTTCCATCATAAAAATATACTAACCCTAAAAGATTAAGCACATCTCCATTTTTAGGGTCAACTTTTTCAGCTTTAAACAGATTATCATATGCAGCAGGAAAATTCCTTTTATAAAGAGCCTCCATTGCTAAATTCATATATGAGGAAACAAGTTTCTCTTTTTGCTCTTTATCATCAACCCTATCACTCCCTTGACCTTTATCTATAAGAACACTTTGATCATCAACACATGAAAACATAGTAAAAATGATAAAAATAGATGATAAAAAAAGTTTCATAAAATTCCTCATATTTTTTACTTTTATGTTTATTTAATAAAAAGAGTGGAGTTTAATAATCTCATAAATCTCCTCTTTTGTATATTTTTTTTCAGTTTTTGGAAAAATTGTACTTTTCTCTTCAACACTTTCAGTTGTATTATCAAGTAAAGATAATATCTCCTCATCTTCTAAAAGAGATTCTTGAAAAATAGTTGTTGCTTTAAGTTCTGATTCCGATATTGAATCGAAATAGAATCCCATCTCCTCTGCAAATTCAGATCCCTCTTCCCAAATTCTTAAAAGATCATCTTGATCTAAAATTAAATCATCTGAAACATAAAAGTCATTATGAGAAGAGAAATGAAGTACAATATAAACTAAAAAATCTCCATCAAGAGAGCCTTGTATAATATAGGCTGAAGCATATTCAGAACCACCTCTTGAACTTGAGACATTTTGAGCTCCCATTGAACTTTTTGCAGATAGTATCCTCATTTTATGGTCTAACACTTTCATTGAATCATTTAAAATAAACATAAATCCCCCAAATTTTACTTCTCATTTGGTATAATATATACATGTGTTCCACCCTCACCTGTGTATATATTTATACCAAGCCATTTACCTGATGAGTTATTGTTTTTCAAATGAACAACATATATATTAGGTGCATCAAATGACTCTTGTGTATAGTTTGTTGTCCCTTTTTTTCTAATATATTTAATAACCTCATCAATAGTTGCTGTTGAAAAATATCTATTGTTGCCAACTTTATTACCAGGAAGATCAACACCAAACTCAACAGCAGACCAAACTTGAGAAGTTATTAAAAATAGAAGTGATATAAAAAATATTTTCATATTAAAATCCACAAAAACTACAGCCCTCATTGTCTCAAAAATAACCTATATTTTCAAGTTTTATTTTAAAATAGTTTGGAAAAAAGTGATAGTTTATTTTTATAGGATAAAATTAAAATATATTGATAACATTAAAAAATATTACTAAAAAAGAGAAATATAGATATATAAATAGGATTTTTATATAATAGTATCAAAATTTTATTATTTTATATAGATTTTTTTTCTAAAATCTCTTAAAAACTCTTATTTTATATAGATTTTTTTTTCTAAAAGCTCTTAAATTACCTTATTTTATATAGATTTTTTTTCTAAAATGTGTTAAAAACTCTTATTTTTAGGAAGAAAATGGGTAATAAAAAGATACATATAATAACATTTGGTTGCCAAATGAATGTTCATGATACAGAAAGAATGAGAATGATTATGAAACAAGAGGGATATGATTGGAGTGAATCTCCTGATGATGCAGATTTAATTCTCCTTAATACCTGTTCTGTTAGGGAGGGACCAGAAAATAAAGTCCACTCACAATTAGGTCGACTAAAACCACTAAAAGAGAAAAATAAAGAGCTTTTATTTGGAGTTACAGGTTGTGTTGCACAGCAAAAAGGTAAAGAATTATTAAAACAGATCTCATATTTAGATTTAGTTGTTGGAACAGATGCAATTGCCTCTCTTCCTAATGTTGTTAAAAAAGTTAAAGAAACGGGAAAACCTGTTGTTCAAACAGAGTTTCAAGATAATTCAGAGTATGAGTTTGTTGAGTTAGATATAAACTATAATTTTTCAAAATTCTCCGATTTTGTTACAATTATGAAAGGATGTAATAAAAGATGTTCTTACTGTATTGTTCCATACGTTCGAGGCCGTGAAGTTTCACGTCCTGTTGAGGATATTTTAAAAGAGATTGAAATGATGGCTCAAAAAGGGGTTAAAGAGATTACTCTTCTTGGACAAACAGTTAATTCTTATCGATATCAAGGGATTGATTTTGCCTCTTTGCTTTATAAAATTAATGATATTAATGGTATTGAAAGAGTAAGATTTACATCTCCACACCCAAAATATTTCACAGAACCAGTTATGGATGCAATTGCTGAACTTGATAAAGTGATGGAACATATTCACTATCCACTTCAATCTGGCTCAAATGAGGTATTAAAGCATATGAGAAGGCAATATAGTGCAGAACTATATTTGTCACAAATAGCATATATGAAAAAAAAGATGCCTCAATTAGAGATAACAACTGATATTATAGTTGGATATCCAACAGAAACAGATGCTGATTTTGAAGAGACTTTAAAAATTATGAAAGAGGTTGAATTTGACAACTCATTCTCATTTTTATACTCTCCACGACCAATGACAGCAATTTATGATTTGGATGATCCTATTCCTGAAGAGGAGAAAAAAGAGAGATTACATAAACTTAAAGAGCTTCAAGAGGAGATATCAATTTCTAGAACATCAAAACTTATAGGCTCTATTCAAGAGGTTTTAATTGAGGATGAGGGTGATGGTAGAAATAAAAATCAATTCTCTGGTCGAAGTAGAGGAAATAGAAAAGTTTTTATTGATGATATAGGTGAGTATAAACTTGGTGATATTGTTAAAGTAAAAGTGATTTCAGGGAGTGTTCATGCACTAAAAGGTGAAATCATTTAAAAATTCTATTTTTTATAAAAAGTTAAAAATCTCATCAATTGGAATATGATCTCCAATATCTTTACCATAATAAGCTGTATTAATTGTTAAGTCTGGATTTATTAAAAAATCAGCAGGAACAGTTGTATAGTCGCCATCTGGTTTTGCTGGAAGAAAACCTTTGTTTAGTGCTTTGCAAAAATCTTTTACTCTTAAACCACTTTTTAAAAATCCCCAAAAAGATTTCTCAACTCCATATTTTTTATACTCTGTTTTAAAGGGGTCTGGTATAATGGGAAAAGGAGTATTTTGTTTATCCATATATTTTACTAAATTTTTTTTAGGAGATTGAAAAAAAGCTATAATATATAGCCCTTTTTCACGTAATTTTGAGTGTTCTTCAACTAAATTATGAATTCTAAAGTTACAAAATGGACAAGAGGCATATCTATAAAAAGATAGCAATATTTTTTTTCCTCTATATGCTTCTAAATCAATCACATTTCCAAAAATATCACTCACTTTAAAAATAGGAGCATTATCACCTTTTTTTAGTCTCATTATAACATCCTTTAACTACTACTCTATATAGTTTCGGAATAGTTATGAAAAATATAAATATTTTTTAGTTAAAATGAGATTTTTGTTAGATTAGAAGAAATTTATTTATTTTTTGTAAAAATTATTTATAGAACTATTTTTTTATTGGTTTAAGGTTTTCATCAAAAACTGCAATAGGAACAGAGAATTTTAAATCTTTTCCAATTTTATCATAATCACCAACAATTACAATAACTCCATTTTCAGGAACAATAAAGCTTTTTATAGAGTTATTAACATCACCTGTTGTGATTTTATTTAAATCTGAAAAGTAGTTTTCTAAATCTTTTTCACTTTTTTGAAAAAATTTAAGTTTAATAAGCTCCTCATTCAAAGAAGAACCCTTCTCTAATGAGATTGCAAATTGTCCACCTATATTTTTTTTCTTATCAGAGAGCTCCTCTTCAGTTACCCCTTCAGTTGTAATTAAGTTTAGCTCTCTAAAGATAGATGATAATGCCTGAGCTGTAACATCTGCTCTAACTTGTGCACTCAATATAAAAATACCACTTTCACGTTTTTCAGAAACTCCACTATAAACACCATAAGTTAGTCCCTCTTTCTCTCTAAGTGTCATAAAAAGTCTACTACTTGCACCACCACCCAATATCTCATTTCCAACAAAAAGAGGTAAAAAAGCACTATCTGTAAATGTTGTGGTTATATTTGCATACTTTATTGTTGTCTGCATTGAGTCTGGACGATGAATAAAATATACAGCCTCTCTTTTTGATTGAGATTTAACACGATTTTCATCATATTTAACTTGAACTCCCTCCTTACTCCAACTTGAAAAAGACTCTTTTAATTTTGAGTAAAGATTATCATTAAAATCACCATTTATAATAATATAGGCATTTTTTGGAACAAGAAAACTATTATAGTAGTTTTTAACATCCTCAAGCTTTATCTCATTAATTGTTTTAAGTGTTGCATCATAATACATATATGGATGCTCACCATAAGCAATTCGATATAACATTCTTGAAGCAAGATAATCTGGTTGAGATGTTTTTAGTTGATATGCCTCAACCTCCTGTTTTTTCAGTTTTTTAAACTCAGAGTCAGAAAATTGTGGAGCCTGAATAACAGTTTTTAGAAGTTGAATACATTGTTCTCCATTCTCTGTTAATGATGAACAGTTAACAACAGAGTAATCTCCAACTGTTGTTACCCAATAATATAAACCATATTTATCAATAAATTCAGATATCTCTTTTGATGATTTTCCATCTGCTCCTTCATTTAGTAGATTAAAAACCATCTTATTTAAACCCATTTTTCCCTCTGGGGCATTTGAGTTGCCAAAATTAAATCCAATGGAAACATGAAAAATTGGTAGATTTTTTTGAACTATAGAAGTACACTCAACTCCATTCTCTAAATTTTCAGTTGTTATTTTTGGAAGAGAAATTTTTTCTATTGGTTTTCCTATTGGAGCTTTTTCAGGAGTAAAAACTGAACCATCAGATTGAAAATTACGCATAATAAAAGCCTCCATCTCATATGCCTTTGTTTTATTTCCCATTATAGTGTAATTTTTTTGAAGCATTTGATAGTAGATAAGTTTTTTACTATCTATTTTTATTGCCTCTTCTAAAAAATATGTTGAACGAACAATATCATAGTTTTGTGTTAAAAGTGCTCTTGCATAGAAACATCTATCACACTCTTTTGATATTTCTAGCCCTTTTTGAGCCTGTTCAGATGCTAAATCAACCTGTTTTTTCTGAATATTTGATATTGCAAGTTGACCATAAAAATTTGCTCTATCTTTTTGAGTTAAAGATTTAATCTCCTCAATCTCTAAAGAGATATCAAAATCTAAAACAACCTGTTTTCCCTCATAAGCAACTTTATTAACATTAACAATTAAAAGTTTACCTTTTGCAAACTCATATTCCTCTTTTTCAGTAAATTTAAGAATAGATGTTTTTATAATTTCAGAAAAAGTACTCTCAATTGATGCACCTTTTGCGAAAACATTAATAATTTTTAATGAAGAGATTTTTGATAATTCACTATCTTCTCTTTTAACTTTAAAATCTAATACAAAACCATTTTGTGTTGAGTTTATAGACTCTGGAGAAATGTTACCAATATCTGGTTCATTTTCAAAAAGTAAAAACTCATTTCCATCCATTTTTGTATGAGTAAAAGAGACACGAGAGGCATGTTTTGTTTTAGCAAGAATAAAGTAGGCCTCCCTTCTTATCTCTGCAACTGCCATTGATCTCTCTGGAATTGCAGTCTCAATTGAAAATAGAAACTCTTTTTTTACAGAAACAGTCTCTTGTGTTGAACAACTGCTTAAAAAAAGGAGTGTTGTAATGATTACTAGAATAATATATCTCATTTTTCCCCCTATTTCACAACAACTTCAAGTTCATTAATAGACTCTTTTCCAAAATATTTTTTAACCGCCTCTTTAACATCCTCTTTTGTTACTTTTTCATATAACTCATACTCTGTTTGAATAAGCTCTGGTTTGTTAAAATAAAGAGCATAAGTTCCTATTTGTAAAGCTCTTTTAAGATTTGATTGAAGTTGAAATACAAAATCAGTTTTAACTCTATTTTTAGCTTTTAAAAGCTCTTCATCACTAATGCCCTCTTTTTTTATTTTTTCAATTTCATCATAAATTATCTTTTTTACTTTATCAACACTACCTTTTTTTACAATTGAGTATATATAAAAAAGATTAGGTCCTCTTTGTAAATTTACTCCGCCAGAGATTGATATAGCTAACTCTGTATCCTTAACAAGTTTTTGATAAAGTCTTGAGGATTGAGTATTAAAAAGTATAGTCTCAAGCATTGAAAGTGCATAAAAATCGGGGTCTAAAGCACTTGGTGCTTTATAGGCAATTGCTAAAGCAGGTAGTTTTGCCAATTTATCCTCAATTTTTTTAGATTTTTTAACTTTTTGTTTTGGTTCAGTAAAATCAAATATTGTTTTTTTCTCTTCACTATTTTTTATTTTTCCAAAATGTTTTTTAACAAGTTTTTTTCCATTTTCTAAATCAAAATCTCCAGAAATAACTAAAACGGCATTATTTGGATTATAATACTGTTTGAAAAATTTTTGAGCATCTATTACTGTTGCTTTATCTAAATCCTCAACAGAGCCAATAACTGGATGTGAGTATTGAGGATTTTCATAAGCCATAGCCTCTAATGTTGGGAACATTAAACCATAAGCTCTATTATCATAACTACTTAACTTCTCTTCTTTAACAACAGTTCTTTGATTTTCAAAGTTGATATTATTAACCATTAAAGAGTCCATTCTATCTGCCTCAAGCCATAAAGCTAACTCTAGTTGATTTGAGGGTAGAATTTGATAGTAGTTTGTGCGTTCTCTGGAGGTTGTTCCATTCATCTGACCACCATTATTTTCTATATATTTAAAATGTTCAGCTTTATCAACATTTCTTGAACCTTGGAACATCATATGTTCAAAAAGGTGTGCAAAACCAGTTTTATCTGCCTCTTCATTTCTTGAACCAACATCATAATACATTGCAACAGCAACGGTTGGTGTTGCATCATTTTTAGAAAAATATACTCTCAATCCATTATCAAGAGTTAATGTCTCAATTGGAACATTTATCATTGTTGCCATAATACCCACACTATAAAATAATATTAAAAAAGTTAACATTTTCCTCATCTGACTCTCCTATAAATGAGTTAGATTATTAAAATTCACAAAAAATAGAAAATAATTTTTATCTCTAAAAATCAATCTCTATTTTAATAGCTCTAAAAGAGCCTCTTTTTTATTGCCTAAAACAAGTGATGTTAATTCCCCTTTATCCAGCCAAACACCACCACAATTTTTGCACATATCAATAACCACATTTTCAGATGTTTTACTTTCAATTCTCTCTAAAATTGAGCCATTACAAAGAGGACACTCTCCTCCACGTTGATTCATCTCATAACTTTCGTTATCTATTGAGCCATCTGTTGATAAATCTACATCACCAATAAGCAATTTAACTAACTCCCCTTTGTCAAACCACATTCCACCACATTGAGTACACTTATCCAATCTAATCTCATTGTTTAAAACAATATCTAAACGAGAACTACATTTAGGACACTGATACATAAAACCTCCTTTAAACAAAAATAGATAAAATATCTTTTTGTAACAATAAAAGCTTTTTTTGAAATAGATAATTTTTTTTGTAATAAAAATATAGCTTTTTCAAAACAAAAAATACAATAATCTATAATATATCACATTTTAAAAAAAAATCCAGATATTAAAGAGTTAGGATATAAAATTAACTTTTGAAACATAAAAAATTTATTGAATTTTAGAAAAAACATAAAAAATTTATTGAATTTTAGAAAAAAACCGAATAGAATAATGATATATTATTTGGTTTTACCATGAAATTGTTATTTGTAATAATATGTTTAATAATATCAGTTTCACTTTATAGTAAAGCCAAAGATAGTAAAACTATACCAAAAACAGATAATAGTAAAACTATAAATCAGTTTTTTGAAGATAACCTTTCAATAATCTATGAAGAGATTCCAATTAATGAAAATGTTACAATAAAAACTAACATTACTTCTGAAAAAATAGCATTTAATATAAATATAAAATTTTAAGTTTGTATTTAACTATTTTCATCTTTATGATACAAATAACTAAAAATTATATCACATTTTAAAATAGATGCTTTACTATAGAAATATAGTTTGGAAAAGTATCAATATTTATTACTTTTTATGATTTTTTCATACTATATTTGTAATTAAATAATAATATAAGCTAATGTTTAGTAGATTTCAATGTAATACAATAAAATTATAAATATTAGATAAAATTGAGTCATAAATTAGATTTAAAAGATAAAAATAAAGTGATTATATGTATTTATCACAAAAACTTTGACAAATTAATATTTATTTAAGTATTATAAATACTAAGGCATTTTTTTAGGGGTTTTTTTTATGGAACAGAAAATTTTAGTTATTCAAAACAACCAAATTTATCGTAGTGAACTTGTAAAAGAGATGAAAAATGAGGGATTTTTATCCATATTTGAGGATCCAAATGGTGCAGAAGCATTTAAAATACTTAAAAATGAATCAATTGCATTAATTGTAATTGATATTGATCTTTCTGGTGTTAATGGATTTTTAATAGTAAATAGAATAAAGAAAACCCCAACATCAGCTACAATTCCTATTTTAGTTCTTTCTGAAAAATCAGGAGAATCAGCATTTCAAAAACATAAAGAGTCACCAACTCCTGCAGAGGGATATCTTGAACTACCAACATCAACAAAAAAGATTATAAAAAGTATTAAAAAGCTTCTTGGTTTAGAGGTTGAGGAGGAGGAAATAATTCAATCACAACCAATTGAAGAGGAGTCAATTAATAATTTTGATGTTAATAATCTTGATTTTCAGGGAGATATTGATTTAGATAATTTTGAAAATTCACTTAATTTCGAAATTCCAATAGAGACAGAAGAGAATCCAATTGATGTATCAATTGATGTATCAATCAATAACTCAAGTAATAATACATTTGATATCTCAAGTGATTTTGATATCTCAATTGGAGATAATTTAAACAACTCTGATTCCCTTGAGAATAATCATGAAGTATTTGAAGATTTATCAAATAGTGACTCCTTATTTGAAAACACTAATACTCTTGAATCATTAGAGATTGAGGCTCAAGAGAGTTTTGATTTATCAAAAGATGACTCTATTATTGATCTATCTCAGCCTGATTTTCCATCAGAAAAAACTGATGAAAATAGTTTAAATGAGGATGCTTCTCCATCATTAGAGTCTGTAATTCCAGCTGAATTAGAGAGTATTGTAGAGGAGAAAAGAATTAAAATTGGAGAGCTTGAAAAAGAGCTTTTATCATTTAAAAATGAGTCTGAAATTTTTAAAGAGGAGATAAAAACTCTTAAATTATCAATTTCAGAGAATAGTTTAACTAAAAATGATATAGAGGTTAAAAATAAGTTAATTAACTCATTAAACATAGAGATTAATGAACTTAAAAATAGACTTTTAAATGAAAATGCTAAAAATATTAAGCATACTGAAGAGGTATCAATTCAAGAGAATAAAATGTTATCTCTTCAAAAAGAGATTGTAATTTTAAAAGAGGAACTTTCAAAAACTCATAGTTCTACTGAAGAATCTCACTCCTCTAATCGAGAGGTTTTAATATTAAAACAGACTATCACAAAAAAAGAGAGAGAGATTATTGAGTATAAAGAGCTGTATAACTCTAAACAAAAAGAGCTATTGGATTTACAAGATAAACTAAATGAGTTTGAACTTGCACTTGCAGATAAAGATGATCTTTTTACAAAAGAAACAAACCTATTAATGGCAGAGAAAAAATCTTTAATTCTTGAGAAAGACACATTAAAATCAAAACAGGATGAAAATCAAAATTTAATTAATACTCTAAATAAAGAGATTGAGAGTTTAAAATCAAAACAGGATGAAAATCAAAATGTAATTAATACTCTAAATGAAGAGATTAAGAGTTTAAAATCAAAACAGGATGAAAATCAAAATTTGATTAATACTTTAAATATAGAGAGTGAGAACTTAAAATCAAAACAAGATGAAAATAAAAATTTAATAAACACTTTAAATGGAGAGATTGAGAGTTTAAAATCAGAAATTTCAGCTAAATCTGTTGATATTGAGGTTTTAAAAACCGAAAAAAATGGTATTGAGAGTTTATATAACCAAATATATTCTCAAAAACACTCTCTTGAACAAGATAAAAATACCCTTATTGCAGAGAAAAATGAATTTGCAAAAAGATTAGAGGATAATTTAGCTCAATTTAAAGATATTGAGTTACAAAAAGAGAAATTAAGACAACTACTATCAGCAGCAAACTCAATTCTTGAAGGATTAATCCAATAGTATGAATACTCAACTTTTTGTTGATCAAATAATTTTTTATAAAAAACAGAGGGGATTGATACCAGTATCAATCCCTATTTTAAATAAAATATCACTCTCTTTAAAAAAAGGAGAAATTCTTGGATTAATTGGAGAAAATAATTCTGGAAAATCTCTTCTTGCAAAAATTATAGCATCAATTGAGCCTTACCATAAAGGTAAAATATATTTTGATGGCAATGAAATCACTCAAAATAGAGATGATAAAGTTTTAAAAAAAAGCATTCAATTAATATTTCAAAATCCAGAACATATTCTTAATCCATTTATGAGTGGAAAAAATTTAATAAAAGAGGTTGCTAAATCAGAAGAGCTTTTTCTTTATTATGCAGATAAAATAAAACTTAATATAAAAAATCTTAACTCTCCTATTTATAAAAATAATCCAACAGAGAAACAGAAAATAGTCATTGTAAGAACTTTTTCACTGTTACCATCTATTATTATCTCAGATGAATCAACATCACTAATGGATAATTTTCAGCAATTAGAGGTTATTGATTTTTTTAAAGAAGAAAATCAAAAACGACAACTATCAATTATATTTCTTTCTCATGATATATATCTTACATCATATATATCAGATAACATAGCAATTTTATATAAAGGGAGAGTTGTAGAGATTATTAAATCTAAAAATATATTTTCAGATTTAAAACATCCATACTCTAAACTGTTTATTTATGGTTTAAAATCAGATACTTTAATTGTTGATAAAAACACTATTGGTTGTCAATTTTACTCTAAATGCCCATTTAAAACTGAAATCTGTTCAAAAAAAGAGCCAATATTAAAAGAGATTGAAAAAAATCATTTTATTGCTTGTCATATAGTTTCATAACTAATAGTATTTTTAAAACCAAATTACACATATTTTATTTTTTGTTATTCATAAAAATAAAAGCAATTTAATTTTTATAGTGTTAATAGATATTTAAATTGGTATAAATATAAAATTATAATAATCTTTTATTTCATTTATAAATAAAAAAAGGGGCTTTCGCCCCTTTTTAAATATAACTATTTTTTATTAGTAGTTAACTGTAATATTATCAATTGAAGCTTCAAAAGGAGTTGTTTTTCCAGCTTTAATTTCAAGTCTGCAATTAACACCAGATTTCCAGAAATCTGTTAACTCTGTACCTGTTGTAACAGTATAAGTTTTCCAAGCATCAGCTGTAGTAAACTCTGTATAAGCATTTGTTCCAGCATTTGTAAAAACACTAGTTGTTACATCAAGATTATAAAGTTTTTGTTCTCCGGTTGAACTTTCATCACCATCAACGTCACAAGCAATATTTAAAGATATTTTTCCACTTCCTTTTAATTCAAATGTTATAGAAGAAGGAAGAGTATCATTAACTGGTGTCCAAACAGAGCTTAAAATGTAACCATTCCCAGTTCCTGTTCCACTCATATTAAGAGCAAAATCACCTACTGATCTCTCAACTTTTGAGAATGTTGCAATAAAGTTACCATCAACCCAATTAGCTGGAGTTGCATCACCTGTCCAAGCAGTAAAATCACCATTTACAAATTGTGGATTTGTTCCACCAACACATCTATGTGTTTCTGTGTTACAAGTTGCACCACCTGTACAATCTTCATCATCAACACATCTTCCAGAGTTTAAAACACAGCTATTTGGTGTTCCAGCTGTACATGTTTCCCACTCTTCACAAGTTGTTTCACAAACAACTTCACAAATATGAGCTACTGTATTACAAGTTGCACCACCTGTACAATCTGTATTTGTTGCACATCTTCCTGCAGAAACTTCACAAGTGTTTTCTGCAACACATGATTCCCACTCTTCACAAGCTGGAGTACATTCAACTTGAACTGCAGCTAAATCTGCTTCAAATCTTGGTTGAATAGAGAAAACACCATTATATTCAGTAACAACACCTTTGATTGTTGTTAAAATAGATCCATTTGCAAGTAAAAGAGGAGCTTCATTAAAACGGTAGATTGAGCTTCTCATAACAAATGTGTTATTTGCAGCATTTTTTACTGTTGTGTTATAGTTATTTGTTCCATCACCAATTACTGTGATTGTGAAAGGTCCACCTGTTAATTCAACAAGTTGAGCCTCATTGCTATTTGCCATTCCTGTTGCAGCAATTTGACGTGCAGCTGGAACTGTATTTCCACTTGAGTTAATTGTCATTTCAGCAGTTGTTAAAACTTCAATTTGAGATGCACCATTATAATCTGCATATTTTCCAGTTACTGTTACATTATCACCAACTGCAACTGTTGATTCACCTGCTGTTTTAAAGAAAAAGTAGAGGCCATCAAAATCATTTGCTGAGTTTTGAACATAAACACCTTTAACTTTTCCAGCTGAAGATAAAACAACTGATGTTACAACACCACTTGTTCGGTAGTTACTTCCAACAACACCAGTTTGACGAATCTCAAGAAGCGTTTTTGTTTCTGTTGTATCTGCAACACATGTTCCATTTTGACAAGTAAAACCTGTTTCACAAGCTGGATCACAAGTTGTTCCACCACAAACAGTTACAGTTGCACTTCTTGAACAATCATAATCATCACAATCTTTATGACTATCACCATCATTATCAATTCCATCAGAACAAAGAGCATCTGTGTTTTCTACTTCGCCACCACCACAAACTGTTACATTTGCATTTTTTGAACAATCATAATCATCACAATCTTTATGACCATCACCATCATTGTCAATATTATCTGAACAGAGTGCATCTGTGTCTTCTGTTGTTTTATCAACACAAACACCATTTTGGCAAACTTTTCCCTCTTCACAAGTTACATCTGCACATGGGTCAGCAACACCACCAAGATCAGCAGCTTTTCTTGGGTACACTTTAAATTCAGAGTAGTCAAAAGCAACCATACCTGTAATTGAAGTTAAAACTGTTCCAACAGGAAGAACATATTTTGGATACTGAATATCACTTTTCATTTTAAAAGTGTTATTAGAAGCATCTTTAAGAGTTGTATTATAGTAATTAGTTCCAGTTGCTTCTTCTGTAACTGTGAATGGTCCACCTGTTAAAGTAACAAGCATAGATTCATATTTCTCAACTAAACCTGTTGCAGGTAGAGAGATTGCAGCAGGAACAGCTGCTGTTCCTGTTTTTGTTATATTTCCAGCTTCAGCAGGAGTAACCTCTGTTAAACCAAAATATTCGGAATGTTTTCCAGCAACAGTTATAACATCACCCTCTGCATAGTTTGCAAGTTCATCTGGAATAGAGATTAAATAAACATATAATCCTGCCCACTCAGTTGCTCCTTGTTGTTGAATATAAAGAGCAGGTTTATTTCCACCTTTAACTGCAACAACAACACCAACTAAACCAGAAACATCTTCACCTGCAACATTTGCACCAGCATCACTTACTGCTTGTACATCTTGGCGAAAATTAACAATATCTAAAGTTGAACAAGTTCCTTCACATTGACCTGTAATAGGATTACAGGTTTTTCCATCACAGCAATTAACATCTGCACAAAGATTTACACACTTAAGTGTATCAGGAAGGCAAACTTCCCCAGTTGGACATTTTACGTCTGCACAAGTTTTAACTTTTTCACTTGGATCATCACAACCCGTAAAAAGACCAAACGCAACAAACGCTGTTAATAACAACAACAATTTTTTCATGTTAAAACTCCTATCATAACAAGTTAATCATAGATAACCGAAAATCCCCTTTTTGTCAAGTGAATCATTCATTTTTTTGAGACAAAAGTGCGACATTTTTTTCAAAAATATGGTTTTTTCAAAACTTATCAAAAAAAATTTTAAAATTTTTCACAAATACTATTTTACTCCCCCCTCAAGCCATTTTTGATACTCTTTTTTGGCAAAAACATTATTTGGATAGTACTCTAAAGATTTTTTCAAAATAGCTATTGCCTCTATTTTTCTTGAATTAAAAATGTAAAATCGATAAAGCCTAAAATATATATCACTTTTTTCAAATGGGTCATTAATAGATTCTAAAATTTTTATATAAACTGTCTCAACTATTGAAATATCCTCAATAAGATGTTTTCCCTCCTCAAACTCATCAACTAAATCAAGATTTTCAGGATTAAAAATAAGTGATTTTCCAATCATTTCATAATATTTATTATTGTTATTGTAGTGTTTTCTATATATTAAAGCAATATCCTCACAGATTTTTCCCTTTTTTATAGAGTTACTCTCCTTTTCAAGAAGTAGCTGGCTATAACTCAGAGTTGAACCGACATCACCAACCTCAATAAAAAAGTTAACCAGAATCTCCAACTCGTAAATATCAAGATACTCTTTTGGAATCTCACTATATATCTCTAAAACTTTGCTAAAAACTCTATCCTCTGCATATATAAAGCCAATTTTTTTCATTGCAAAGTAGTAATCTTCATCTCTCTCAAGCCTATATTTTTCATAGTAGTTTAAAATCTCTTTGAGATAGTGAATAGAGTACTCCCTATCTTTTTTTAGTTGAGATAGATTATAACCACGCTTAAAATGCTGTATATTTGGTTGATTTTGAATAATCTGTTGAAGATGAAATAGAGCTCTTTCATAGTTTTTTTCAATCTCCCATAGTATTGAAAGCCTTTTATGAATCTCTATTTTCAAAAAACTATCACTATCATCTATAAGTTCATTAAGTTTTAGCAGTGCAAATTGATTATTTTCTATTGTTATATGTAAATCTATCAGTTTTAGTTTTAACATTACTAAATTTGGAGATAGTTTTAGTGCTAATGTAAAATATTTTAGTGCCTCATCATAAAGTTTTAACTCTTTATGGCAAATCTCTCCAAGCCCCTCAAGAAGCTCTGATTGTTCATCTTTTGATATGTACTCTAAAATAGAGTCTCCAATCTCTTTTGCAGTTATAAAGTGTTTATATTTAACTAACTCTTTCCAAAAATCAAAATAGTACCACTTTATATTTTTTGAAAGATTCCATAGTTTTTCAAAATAATAAACTGATTTTGAGCTATTTTTTTCAACCATTCTATAGGCAATTTTAAGATATAAAATCTCTAAAAGTTGAAAAAACCTCCTCTCTTTAATTTGTTTTATAAGAGTTTCAGCCCAATGCATGAATAGTTCATCAAGCTCTAAAGCCTCATAAATATGAAGTGCCTCCAATATAGCAGAAGAATCAGCCCCATTTTTTAAAATAGACTCAATTAGTTGAACACTATCTAAATCATAATCAACAACATCAAGATAAAGAGGAACATACTCCATATTTTGATATAATCGATTCTCTTCAAGCAGTTTTTTAACTCTATAAGAGTCTCTTTTTAAATACTCTTCACTATCAAAAATGTAGCTATTTTTAAAATACTCAATTTTCAATAATGTTTTTGAGGTTGGATACTCTGAATTTTCTATGTTTTTTTCAAATGAGAACTGAAAAGAGTTCTCATCAAAAGATATTGTAGCGAATTGAAAATCTCTATAATCTGGTATTTTATAACCATTTTCTGGATATATTGGAAGTAATATCTCTGGAAATATTGGTATTTTATAGTGAGATTGGGCAGTTTTTCTAAAATTTAGTGGGGAAAGAAGCATATCCAAACAATCCTCTTTCCAAAGAGGCAATTTTTCAAGCCAATACTCCTCTAGTAAAACTAAATGAAGCTCACCATTCTGAATATAGGGTCCAAAAACAGTTATAAATGGTATTTTTTTATTATATCCATTAAAAATCCCTTGAAAAATAATCTCCTTATCCTGAAAAAACAGTTTTATATTAGAAAAATAGTCTGGGCTATTTTTTTCATTAAAATTTCTATTTTTTTCATTAAAAAAATTATTAATATAATCAGAAAGTTCTGATGCAAAAATCACACCAGAAAAAGACTCTAACTTTAATCTTTTTCTTTTGAGTGGAGAGGAACCTTTTGAAAAATCGTAAGGAAATGTTATATCTAAAGCTTTTGCTTCTGAATTTAATATAGTTATAAAATCATATATCTTAAAATTCTCTTTAACAATATATAAACTTCTCTTTTTAAATTGAAGTGAAAACCCCGATTGCTTAATCTGTTTATAATCTTTTCTTAAATGGGATATCTCCAGTTAAAACCTCCCAAACTCCCTTTTAAAAATATTATCATAAACTAATTAATTACTCAAATTTTTGAAAAAATTATAGATTCTCCCCTTTTAACCACTCACAAAAATTTTCAAAAGCATATTGAGAACGTTTTAGGTCACGCTCTTTTTTACCAATTTTGGAGAGTCCTAATGGTTGAAAAAGTGAAAAATTTATATTTGATGGTTGAAAATTTTCTGGATTAGAGTTAATAAGATGTGAATAGAGTGAACCAAGAGCAGTGAATCTATTTGGAACAGTTAATTTAGAGTTAGTTAACTCTCTATAAATAGACAGAGCAGTTAAAAAACCCATTGCAATAGACTCAACATAACCCTCAACTCCACTAAGTTGACCTGATATAAATATATTTTCTCTATTTTTTAGAGATAGATTCTCATTCATAGATAGGGGAGCATTAATAAAACTATTTCTATGAATAGAGCCATATCTTGCAAAATCAGCACTCTCTAAACCAGGAATAGATGAAAAAACCCTCTTTTGCTCTGGATATGTTAATTTAGTTTGAAAACCAACTAAATTATAGTGTGTTCCCTCTAAATTCTCTACTCTAAGTTGAACAACAGCATAATATCTTACATCTGGCTCTTTTGGATTTTTAAGCCCAACAGGTTTCATTGGTCCATATCTTAACATATCGGGAGAACGCTCAAGCATAACCTCAATTGGCAAACAGCCTTCAAAATAGCCATCTTTTTCAAATTCATGAAAAGAGACTTTTTCAGCATCTCTTAAAAGAGTTATAAAATTTTCAAACTCCTCTTTATTCATTGGGCAGTTAAGATAATCTCCCTCTTCTGTTTCACCTCTTCCCCATCTGGAGGCTCTAAAAACTTTATCATAATTTAGACTCTCTGCATCTACAATTGGGGCAATTGCATCAAAAAAATAGAAATTTTTTACCCCAATTAACTCTTGGATTTTCTCTATTAATTTGGGGGTGGTTAGAGGTCCTGTTGCAACAATTACAAAATCATCACCAAATCTATCAAAATCAGTAATCTCCTCCTCAATAACTCTAATATTAGGATTATTTAAGATTTTATTGGTAATAACTTCAGAAAATCTCTCTCTATCAACTGCAAGAGCATTTCCTGCAGGAACTTTAACATCCAATGCAACTGTAAACAGTGGTGATTTTGCCTCAATAAGCTCTTTTTTTAATTCACCAACTGCATTTGTTAATCCTCTAAAAGAGTTAGAACAAACTAACTCTGCAAAATTATCACTTGATTGAGCCATATTTCTCTCAATTCGTTTACTCTCATAGATATCAACTTTAACACCTTTTGAGGCTAAAAAAAGTGCTGCTTCGCAACCTGCTAATCCTGCACCAACTATATGAACTTTTCTATTCAACATGAGTAATCTCTAAAAAATCTTTTTATTTTTTTTTCAAAAAAGAGTCTTTTATTTCTGTTTTTTTTCAAAAAAGAGTCTTTTTATTAACTATCTTGTGACATTGCTAATGCTTGATAGTGAGTTCTAAGAGCCACAATAATATCCTCAATATCACCCTGCATGATTGACTCAAGTTTATATAGAGTTAGTCCTATTCGATGGTCTGTCATTCTACCTTGAGGAAAGTTATATGTTCTAATTCGTTCACTCCTATCACCACTACCAATTTGAAGTTTTCTATCAGCAGCAATTTTATCATTCTGCTCTTTTAGTTTAACTTCATATAGCCTTGAACGAAGAACTTTTAAAGCTTTAAGCTTATTTTTAAGTTGAGATTTTTCATCTTGGCAAATAACAACTGTATTAGTTGGAATATATGTAACTCGAACAGCAGAATCTGTAGTATTAACAGATTGACCACCTGGTCCAGATGAACGGAAAACATCAATTCTTAAATCTTTCTCTTCAATATCAATATCAACCTCTTCAGCCTCTGGCATAACTGCAACAGTACAAGCAGATGTGTGGATTCTTCCTTGAGATTCTGTTTGAGGAACACGCTGAACACGATGAACTCCAGCCTCATATTTAAAAAAACTATAGGCTCCCTCACCTTTAATATTTAAGATAATCTCTTTATAACCACCCATATCGGAATCAGAGGCAGACATTACATCTATTTTCCAACCTCTGTTTTGTGCAAAATAGGAGTACATTCTAAAAAGATCTCCTGTAAAAATTGCAGACTCATCACCACCTGTTCCTGCACGAATTTCAAGAATAACATTTCGATTGTCATTTGGATCTTTTGGTAAAAGAAGATGTTTTAGAGAGCTAATAAGCTCCTCTTTTTTAGTTTGAAGTGACTCAATCTCATCTCTTGCCATCTCTTTCATGTCTGGATCAGAGTCATTTAAAAGAGATTTGTTATCTTCAATCTCTTTTAAAACCTCAAGATAGCTTTTATACTCCTCTGCTACCTCTTTAACAGAGGCATACTCTTTTGTTAGCTCTTTATATCTATTTGTATCAGAGTAGATGTTGGGATCTGTTAAAATCTCTGATAACTCTCCAAATTTTTGTAAAACACGATCTAGTTTTTGAAACATGATGAAACCTATTAATTAGTGTGTTTAATTCAGATAGTATTTTTGCCTGAAATGAGAATCAGGTTAATAATTAGTTAATTGATAAAATGGGCTAATTTGATTTTTTTCCATAAGATACATTTGCATAACGTTGTTTAAATTTCTCAACACGACCTGTTGTGTCAACAAGTTTCTGTTTTCCTGTAAAGAAAGGGTGACATTTTGCACAAATATCTAAACGGATTGTCTCTTTTGTTGATTCAATATCATACTCAGCACCACAAGCACAACGTGCTACAGTTTTATAGGTTTTTGGGTGTATAGTTTTTTTCATGGTTTATCCTCCAAGTAACTCAAACATGAATTATGTTTATTATACCAAAATCACTTTTTTGTCAAGAAATAATAGTGATTTTCAAAAAAAATAGAGCGTTTTGAGTGTTTTTTAAAAGAAACTCTCTCTTTAGACACAATTTGATATAAATGATGTAACTCTTTAAGATACCACTTAACAAATTCTCGTTCACCTTTTTTAAGAATAAACAATTTATTATTAAAAATAAATTGCTCATCAGGAGAACCATTTTTTTCAAAAAAGAGATTAACCTCTTTTTGAATACTCTCCGTTTTTAATGGTATGAAAAGTGTGTCTTTATATTCCAATTTAATCTCTTAAAAAAATATATCTCTTCTTCAGTGGGTTAAAAGCCACTGTTCATTAAAAAAACAAAAAAAAATAGATCTTTATTTAAAGATTTCTTATCTAAAACAAAAAAAATAGATTTTTTATCTCTATCTCTATTTTTTTACAGATTTCTGAATAATAGTCTCTATTGCTTTTTCAAAGTTCTTTTTAGGACGTGCACCAACAATAACATCTTGAACTTGACCATTCAAAAAGAATGCAATTGTTGGAATACTTCTAATATTTAACATTGCAGAAATTCTTTGATTCTCATCTGTATTTACTTTACAAACTTTTATTTTTCCCTCATAATCACCAGCAAGCTCTTCAATAATAGGTGCAACAGCTCTACAAGGAACACACCAAGGTGCCCAGAAATCAACCATTACAGGAATTTCTGATTTTAGTACTTCTGAATCAAATGTTGCATCTTTTATTTCAAGTGGTTTAACCATAACTAACCTCCAATTTTAATATTATGTTCCTCTTCTAACTTCTCTTTAAATTTTTTAAGAAGTTTGATTTTTTTATAATTTGCCCCTTCAAACTTGATTTTCATCTCTGTTTTTTTTTCATCATCTCTCTCAATCAACTCAATTTTTCCATTAATAGACTCCTCTTTATCATCTTTAGAGAATATTATATAGGCACCTTCAATATCTTTTTCAGATATCTTACAACCTTCATCAATAACTAAATATCTAATCATTGCAGAGTAGACTATTTTTGTTTTTAATGGGTATATAATTTTCTCCTCATCTCTTCCAAATAAGATGGATGAAAAAAAAGAGATTAATAGTATAAAAATTAATCCTCTACAATCCAACTGTAATCTCCCATCCCTTTTCTAATAAGTGTAACTTCATCATTACTAAAATCAATCACGGTTGAAAGCCCCTGATTTCCAATATTTCCAGCATCAATAACAACATCTAAAAGTTTTCCCATCTCCTCTTCAATCTCAATACCATCAAGAAAAAAATCGCCATTCCCTTTTTTTGCTGTTGCATTAATAATTGGATTACCAAGCTCCTCAAGAATTGCTTGACAAATGCTATTTTTGGGAACTCTTATGCCAACCTCTTTTCTTTTTGAGATAATTGCATCTGGAACTGTTTTTGATGCAGTTAAAATAAATGTGTAAGCACCTGGAACTAATCTGCGAATAGTTTTATAAGCAAAGTTAGATATGACTGCATACTCTGCAATAGATGATAAATCACTACACAAAAAACTTAAATGTTTATTTTTAGGAAGTTGAAGAATTTTATAAACTTTTTCAACTGCTTTTTTATTATTTAAATCACAACCAATACCATAAGAGGTATCTGTTGGATAGGCAATAATACCACCATCTTTTAATATATCAACAATCTGTTTAATTTTTCTTTGCTCTGGATTATCTGAATTTACTGTAAATAACATCATAACCTCTCAAATATGTTTATAAAATTCTTATCTCATTGTAACTAAAAATGCACCATCTCCACCTAATGATTTTGGAGCATACTCAACTTTTTGAATAACATCACCTCTTGAGAGAAGATATGTTTTAACTGCATGTTTTAGTATAGGACCATGTGTTGAGTGTTTTCCCCTTCCTGTAATCATCAAAATCGTTTTATATTTGTCAGAGATGCTATAGGCTAAAACCTCTTTAACTTTTTTAATAGCCTCCTCCATCAACATACCATGAAGGTCAACTTGATGGTCAACATCATCAATAATTGATTGGTACTCCATAAAAATTACAAATGAGTTCTCTTTTCTCTCTTCAATAATCTTCTCTTCCCCAAAAAGAATTGAGTCATGATTTTTTAAAAGCTCCTCAAACTCTTTTTTTGATACAACTTTATCTGTATCTTTAGGAATAAAACTGGTTTTCTCATTTTTTTTTGAGGTTGATTTTAAGCCACTCTTTTTGACAATTGGTTTCACCCCTTCATCAAGCATTAAGTGAATAAACTCTCTATCATTCATAACTACTCTTCAAAATGTACAAAAAAACGACCATCAATTTTTTTTAATGAGATAAAACCACTATCACCATTCTCTAAAACAATCTCCATATAGTGAATTTTTTTCTCTTTATCCTCTCTTCTATGTCTTATTTTTTCGATTTGATACTGATTGATTTGAAAGTTTGTTCTTAAAAGACGCTCCTCATTTCTAATAAATCTTTTTTTAGTTTCAGGAGAGAGAAGTTCATAAGCCTTTTTTAGATCTTTCTCCGCAACATATTTCATAAACATCTTAACTGTTTCATGAGGAGATTCTTGTGGATTAGAACATGAGAATGTAAAAATTAGAATAAAAACAAACAGTATTGATTTAATCATAAGAGATCCTAAACTCTATTTTAATATAATAATTCATTCTATTCCGATTGTCAAGGTTTTGAGATTTTAGAAAAATTCATTTTTTATTTATTTTATTTAAAAAAAATACTTGACTTTTTTTTTAAAGTTTGCTATAACCAACAACATCGAGGGCGTTTAGCTCAGCAGGGAGAGCATCGGCCTTACAAGCCGGCGGTCACAGGTTCGATCCCTGTAGCGCCCACTTCGATTTTGGAACGGTAGTTCAGTTGGTTAGAATGCTGGCCTGTCACGCCGGAGGTCGCGGGTTCGAGCCCCGTCCGTTCCGCCAACTAGGGAGATGAAAATCTCCCTTTTTTTTTATCTTTTTTTTCTACACAACAATTTTTATCTCTATTATTAGTAAGTAAAATACTATCTTTAAAATAGAATAATCTATTATATAATGTTATATAACGATAGATTTTAATATTGATTTTTTTAATAAAAAAGTGATTTAAGTTGAGAAAATAGATATACTTGGATATAATATGATAGTTTTATTTTTTATGATTGATATTTTTCATAGAGATAATAATGGAATAATATTGAGGTTTTAGATGCATAATTTTATTAGAGGATTGTCTTTTATTGGATTTATTGGAGCTTTAGTATTTGCAATTATTGCATATAAAAAAACTAATGAAGTTTTAAATATGCAAAAACGTGAGCAACAAAATAAAAATTTAGCCACTCAAAATCAGATAAAAAATTTTTATGGTGGATTAATTCAAAATAGTCAAAACCAAAACAGTCAAAACAAACAAGTACAATCTAATGATGCTGATGATGTTGCAAATCAATCTATTCTATTATTAACTCAGCTTTTACAACAAGGATTTCAGGGGTATCAAGGGGGCAATTCTTCAATTCAACAAATGCAACAGATTCAAAATATAACAAGCTCACTTATTCAACAACTATCTAATGACCCTCAAATGGTTCAAGATATGAATCAAATATTCACATTTATGCAACAATTTGGAAATTTAACATCACAAACTCTTGGAGCAGGAAACTCAAATGTAACATCTCAAAAAATAGCCAAACAGTATAAAAATGAAGAGGCTAATCGATTTGAGTATCCTAAAATAAAAGGTTACTATATAGCCTCTTGTCTTCATAAAGAGAGAGCCTGTGGTGCACCAGCTGCTCATGCTTGGTGCAGAACTCAAAAATATGAGAAAGCTAAAAAATGGGAGATAGAGACAGATATTTTTCAAAAAGGAGCTGTTTATATAATGGGGGATAAATCACTTTGTCTTGATAGTTGTGATGGATTCTCCATGATACAATGTTTAGAGAAAAAATAGTTAAAAAAATAGAAAAAATATGTTATACATAAAACTAAACTGTTCTTTTATTAAAAGGTTGTTTATGAATTTTAACTACCATATAAAAAAAAATGATGAAACTCCAGATATTTTGGAGTCATTTAGAGCAATGGGGCAAATTGAACCAGTTGTTATTTTTAAAAAAAATGGGGGGGAGTTCCTTCTTGATGGTAAAAAAAGATTTGATTACTTTGGAAATCCAGAGGCATTGATATTCTCTTTTATAGATGAGGCTATGATTTTTCTTTTTCAAAAAGAGCGAAAAACAGAGATTGAGGCTTTACAAATTTTAGCTATCCTAAAAAATGAATGTATATCTTTTGAAAAATCATTCTCAATTTTTGAAAAATTTTATCAAAACATCTCCCTTAGAGATTTTAACAAAATTTATAATATTAACTTCACACCTCAAATAAAAAGTGTGCTAGTTGAATTAAAAATTGGATTTAATGAGATAAAAATCTACTCTATTTTAAGTGCTGAAAATATTGAATCACTTTTTACTCTATTTTCTAAGCTAAAACTTAATGGAAATCATAGAAAAGATTTTTTTTCACTTCTTGATGAGATATCAATAAGAGATAGTATAAATTTTAATCATATATTTACTTCAGAAAAATGG
This sequence comes from Anaeromyxobacter dehalogenans, assembly GCA_020718465.1. Classification (GTDB taxonomy): domain Bacteria; phylum UBP6; class JAFGXH01; order JAFGXH01; family JAFGXH01; genus JAFGXH01. Next base: position 27,640 of record DYRY01000019.1, read on the forward strand.
ATTGAGATTTTATTTTCTGATAGAGGATTAAGTGATAAAATATCACAACTAAAACAGTTTTTATATGAGATTAGATGGCCAAAATTAACAGAATTAACATCAGAATTACAGCAATTAAGAAAAAAAATTCCAATAGTAAAACGAGGAATTTTGGATTTTCCAATAGATAGAGAGTCTACAAAAAGCTCAATAACAATCACATTTGACTCATTTAATGAATTTTCTGAGCAACTTCAACAACTTGAAAAACTTAAAAACTCAAAAGAGTTTGAAGCTCTTTTAGGTAAAATAGCAACTAGATTTAAAAATCTATAATAGTTGGTTTAAGAATGGTATTATAAAAATCTCTGAAATTCAGATTATATCATTTTATTTTCAAGAAGAGTTA
>DYRY01000143.1:0-5355 GCA_020718465.1 Anaeromyxobacter dehalogenans
TAGATAAAATTAAAAAATAGTTTATCTATTTTTTACTCAATTATTGCTTTTAGTTTACTAAATAGTTACTTTTAATTTATACAATTCATTGTTATACTGTATGTTATATAAAATAGGATGATTTTTATATACAAAATAAAAAAAATCAGTTTATATATATGCCATGTATTTGACATAAAAAAACATATTTTCTGTTTTTAAGTAAAAAAAGAGAAAAACACTAAAAACATATTTTATTACTTTAATATAAAATCTTTAGCGAGGAGTTATGGCAACATCAGATCATATGAAAAGACTTATGGGGGCATCCTCTTGGATTAGAAGAATGTTTGAGGAGGGAATTGAACTTAAAAAACAGGTTGGAGCCCAGAATGTTTTTGATTTCTCTCTTGGAAATCCAGTAACAGAACCACCAGAGGCTTTTTTTAAAGCTTTTAAAGAGCTTGCAGATAATCCTAAAAAAGGGCTTCATCGATATATGTCAAACCTTGGGTTTATCTCAACACGAGAGAAAATTGCTGAATATTATGCAAAAGAATTTAATCATAATATAACATTAGATGATGTTATTTTAACAAATGGAGCTGCTGGGGCAATAAATGTGTTTTTAAAATCTATTTTAGATCCTGCAAATGAGGTTATTGTTTTTACTCCATTTTTTGCAGAGTATAGATTTTATGTTGATAATCATCAAGGAAGAATGATTACAGTTCCTTGTGATGAAGATTTTATTCCAGATTTAAAAAAATTTGAAAAAGCTATTAATTATGAGACAGTTGCTATTATTTTAAATACCCCAAATAATCCAACAGGAAAAATATATCCACCTCAATTTTATGAAAAAATGGTTGAGATTATAAGAAGAAAAAGCAAAGAGCTTAATCGAGTTATCTATATTATATCTGATGAACCATACAGAAAAATAATTTATGATAATAAAAAAAATCCAACACTTTTTGATTATTATGAGTATTCTGTGTTTGTAACATCTCACTCAAAAGATTTAGCATTGGCTGGAGAGAGAATCGGGTATCTCATATTAAATCCAAATCTACCTTGTAAAAATGAGCTTCTAAATGCAATGGCATTCTCAAATAGAATTTTAGGATATGTTAATGCTCCTGCAACAATGCAATATCTTATTGAGTCTCTTTTAGGAGAATCTGTTGATATATCATCATATCAACATAAGAGAGATTTGCTTTATAATGCACTTATAGAGGCTGGATATGATGTTAAAAAACCAGAGGGAGCATTTTATCTTTTTGTAAAATCTCCAATAGAAGATGATATCAAGTTTATTCAACATCTTAAAACATACAACATTTTAACAGTTCCAGGTATTGGTTTTGGATTAGATGGATATTTTAGAATCTCTTATGCTGTTGAGGATTGGGTTGTTGAAAAAAGTTTACCATTTTTTAAAAAAGCTATTGAGAATTTACCAGAATAGTAATTTACTATTCTATTTTTATTTTTAACAAAAAAATCTATTTTTTTAGATTTTATAATTTTTATTTTTAACAAAAAAATCTATTTTTTTAGATTTTATAATTTTTTTAGGAGAGAACTATGGGAATTAATTGGGATACTCTTACATTTTCTTTAACTCCAACAGATACAATGTTTATATCGACTAGTGATATTGATGGTAATTGGAGTGAAGGGGAATATCTTCCATATGGAGATATTAAAATCTCACCTGCTGCTGGAGTTTTAAATTATGGTCAAGGGCTTTTTGAAGGGCTAAAAGCCTATAGAACTAAAGATGGAGAGATTACTCTTTTTAGACCTCTTGAAAATGCTAAAAGAATGGCTGCAGGAGCTAGAAGATTGTGTATGCCAGAGTTTCCAGAAGATAAATTTCTAGAGGTTATTATTGAGATTGTAAAAAGAAATATTGAGTATCTTCCACCATATAAAAAAGGAAGCCTATATTTGAGACCATGTCTTTGGGGAACAGGAGCAAGGCTTGGGGTTTCACCCGCACCAGAGTATACTTTTATTGTTTATGCTTCACCTGTTGGACCATATTTTAAAGAGGGTTTTAAACCAATAAAACTAGAGATTACAACCGATTTTCATAGAGCTGCCCCAAAAGGAACTGGAAATGTAAAAGCTATTGGAAATTATGCAGGAGGAATGCTACCAGCTAAAAAAGCAAAATCAGCAGGCTTTAGTGAAGTTATATATCTTGATGCAAAAAAAGATCTATATATTGAAGAGGTTGGAGCAGCTAATTTTTTCTGTATAAAAGGAAATACACTTATAACACCTCCAACAGACTCTGTTCTTCCTGGAATTACAAGAAAATCTGTAATGCAAATTGCAAAGGATGTTTTTGGAATGGAGGTTATTGAGCGTCCTGTTCATATTGATGATGCACTAAATGCTGATGAGGTTTTTGCAACAGGAACTGCAGCAGTTATATCTTCAATAGGTTTAATTCAGTATCAAGGAAAAGATTATATTTATAATAATTTTAATGTTGGCACAAAAACAGAAAAACTTTATAATTATATTACTGGAATTCAACTTAAAGAGATTGAAGATAAATATGATTGGATTATTGATGTTGAGATTTAACAACTCTTTTTATAAAAATTTAAAAAATCAAAATCTTTAATCTTTTTCCTAAATTATTTGTTTTAATATATAATAAAAATTATACAATATTTTTTTTAATTAATTTTTCCTTGAAAAAAGGTTTAAAAGCTTCTACAATAGGAAGTACCAAATTTTACCATAGATTGGAGATTAAGTTGATATGTTTGGGATAAGTTTAGGTGAGCTTGTAATTATAGCAATTATAGCTTTTTTATTTTTAGGACCAGAGAAATTTCCAGCAATTGCAAAAACAGTTGGTAAGGGTATTAGAGATTTTAAAGATGCAAGTAATCAAGTAAAAGAAACTATTGTTGAAGAAACAAAAGATGTAATTAATATTGATGTTGCCAAAAGAGTAAAAGATAGTTATAATGAGGGCAAAAAATCTCTTGATAAAGAGATTTTAAAAAGTTAATAAATCTATTTTAAAGCTACTATTAAAACAAATAGGATATATTAACTAAAAATAAGATGTAGTTTATTAAAAGAAAAAATTATCTTTATTTATTGAAAAAAAATTATCTTTATTTGTTGAAAAAAAGAGTTTTTTATATTAAGAGGTTTAAAATGAGAGTTCAGAGAGTTTTACAAGCCCTTTTTTTAATGATTACAACTACAGTTTTTGGATTTTCAGGTTTTGTTCATCTTCATACTAATGATTTTAAAAATAGCTTTCCTGTTTTAAAATCAAATAAAGTATGGAAAAATCTACAAAAAAGTGGAAGCTATAATGAGTTTAAAAGTAGTAAACTCTATTATAGATTAAGTGAAGAGTTCAGTAGAATTAACAAAGATCATGACTATCTAACAGAGGATTTTTTATCACAAATTCCAGCATCAAATGCTGATTTTTATTTAATGGATATAGGATCTTTATCATTTTTGATATCTTTTGAGCTTGATAAAGCTCAAATGGAGACAATATCAAAACTTAATAGTGAAACTCTTCCAAATAAAAAAGTTGGAGAGTATGATGTTTTTGAAAAAGGGGGAATATTTATCTCTTTCTATAAAAATAGAACTCTTATTGCATCAGATATAAGTTTTATATCTGACTATATAACAGATGGTAGTGATTTTGAAACAATAAAACCTCAAAAAGGTTACTCAAACACTCTATATCTTGATATGAAGAAAATTTTGTCTACACCATATCTTAAAACTTATTGGTTTATAAAAGATAAATCTCCACTTTTAACAACAAAAGAGGTATCAATATCTTTTAATATTACTAAAAAGGAGTTTTCAGAAGTTGGTAAAATAGTTTATACAACACCACTTACAGAAAATATAGAAGAAAGTAGAAAAAAAATTGAAATAGACTCAATTTTATCAATTATTAATCTATCAACACCATTTTCATGGAGATTTTTTGATAAAATTGATTTTATCAACTATTTTATGACAAATACTGGTGAAGTAGTTTTAGCTCCATTTAGTGGTACCCTTGATGATTTGAAAAAAGTTGCAATGGATAAACATAAATCCTCTCTTTGGAAAGAGGAGAGTGGAGTTGTTGAGGTTAGCTTTGGAGTTTTAAATAGAGAGAAAATTTATCTAACATTAAAAGATGGGTATTTATTAGGTTCAACAGAAAAAGATCTTTTAAGCAAAGTAAAAGTTGTTGATTCAAACTTTATAAAAGAGTTGAATATAAAATCTACCGATTTTGTAAAAAAAATGGCATCTAAAACTTCAGATAGTGAGAGGTCAAACTTAAGCTACTCAAATTTTATAAAAAACTTTATTACCCCATATTTTTCAGGATTATCAACTTTTTCTCATAAATATTTTATAAAAGAGGGAAATGGGATTTTTGAAACAAAAATCACATTCTAAAACTAAAATAAATTAAAAAGAGTCATTTTATAGTAAAGTTTATTTGTTATTAACAGTAATCCTGTTTATAAAAACAAAAAAATTAATAAAGTAGAAATATAAAACAGTTTTAAATAAAAATTATCTATTTTTTTTAATTTTGGAGATATTATAATGAAAAAAAATTATGATTTAAGTATAAAACTTTCAGAAAAAACTGAAGTTTTTGAAGGTGATGAGTCATTTAAAAAAATTGAGTTGGCAAAAATTGATACAGATGGATTTAGAACCGATTTTATATCAATGACAACGCATGTTGGAACACATATTGATTCACCTGCACATTTTTTTAAAAATGGTAAAACATTGGATCAATACTCTCCAGATAGATTTTATGGAAGAGTACATGTGATTAACTCTAAGAGATTAATATCTTATATTCATAATATTTTGGAGGAGGATTCTCTTATTTTTTCTGATGATAAACCAATTGAGTTTACAGATGAGACTCTAAACCACCTCAAAAACAAAAAGATTAAAATGATTGGAACAAAAGGATTATCAATTGAGTTTTCACCACCATTTAAACTACATCAATTTTTTCTTTCAAATGATATATTACTTCTTGAGAATCTTAATTTAGATGAAGTTCCTGAAGGAATATATTTTTTAGTTGCACTTCCAATATTAATTGAAAATTCAGATGCTGCTCCAACAAGAGTTTTTCTTTTTGATGATTTTTTATAAAAAAACTTGTAGATATCTTACATAATTTTAAAAAAAAATAAAAATGTAGTTTGAAAAAAAACAAACTACAAATTTCTTGAAAAAAACATACTCTGAAAATATCAATGTGCAAATTTATTAACTTTTTTGTAGTTGGATAAAATCTTTCTGTATATTTATTAATTTTTTTGTAGTTGGATAAAA
>DYRY01000143.1:5455-7048 GCA_020718465.1 Anaeromyxobacter dehalogenans
GTAGTTGGATAAAATCTTTCTGTATATTTATTAATTTTTTTGTAGTTGGATAAAATCTTTCTGTATATTTATTAATTTTTTTGTAGTTGGATAAAATCTTTCTGTATATTTATTAACTTTTTTGTAGTTGGATAAAATCTTTCTGTATATTTATTAATTTTTTTGTAGTTGGATAAAATCTTTCTGTATATTTATTAATTTTTTTGTAGTTGGATAAAAATTCAGACTATTTTTTTTAAATTTAATAAACATTTTTATTTAAAAAGAAAAATTTTTAAAGCATATCACTCTCTTCTTTTTTCCACTCTTTAAGAAATGCTTTAACTTTAACTTTCTCATCTTTTGGAACTAAAATTGTGTATGAAACAAAATACATCATAAACCAAAAGTATGTTACCTCAAAGAAGTAGTGAATTGAAGTGAATAGGTTGAGGAAAAAAAATGTTACAATCATTCCTGCAATTCCTGCAACGGATAAAAACCACCACTTATTTAACTTTCTTTTATGGTGTCCAACAAAAGGGATTAAACTAAGATTTAGAAAGGAGAAAAGCGGAATTAAAATATAACCAATCGCTGGAAATTTTGAAAATATTGATAAACCAAAAATATTTATTAATAAAAATGCTGATGCTGGGCGTGGTAGTCCAAACCAGATTCCTGGATACTCAATTCTTTTAATGTTAAATCTTGCAATTCTAATTGCACCAAATAGAGCCGGTAAAAGTGCTAATACTGCTGCTATAATTTTTCCCTTAAGAGATGAATCTATAAATATATAGTTTCCATATATAAGTGCACCAGGAGCAACTGAATAGTTGATTAAATCAGCAATATTATCAAGCTCAGCACCAAATTTGTTGAACTGTTTTGTTAATCTTGCAACAACTCCATCTAAAACATCAAAAACCCAACCAAACATTATAAAATATGCTGCCCACTGTAGCCAAATAGTTGGAGTTGCACTTTTTTGTGCCTCAATCACCAAAAAAGTGGATATTCCACCACAAACAATGTTTCCTGCTGTAAAGTAATCTTTTAACTTCATTATCATGAAAAAACCTCTAAAAAAACAGTAACTTATAACAGATTTTATCTATTTTTTCCATAAAATAAATCTTACTACTCTTTTAAGATTTGTAAAATTCAAAAATATAGTTTTTTTGATAGTGAAATATTGAAACAACTATCATCATATAAATAAAATCTATTTTCTCTTTAGAAAACAGAAAGTTTTCAAAAGGATAGAGTGTAAAATATAGAATCATTCCTAAAAAAGCTAATAACTGAATCACTCTTTTTGATTTTAAAAAAAATAGAATTAATGGAAATGTTATAAATCCTATTGATATAAAGTAGTTTTTATATCCAACAATATCATATCTTATAAATATAGATTTATCAATTGTAAAACCATCTGCATACATAAGAAAAAATGCAAAAGATAGGGTTCCAATAAAAACAAGAACTCCTTTGTATATAGATTCTCTTTTTAAAAATGTATACTCCGATATAATATATAGAAATATAGATATTGAGATTAATCTAAAATCATCAATATACTCCCAAATTGATAAATCTACTGATTTTATA
>DYRY01000020.1:0-8043 GCA_020718465.1 Anaeromyxobacter dehalogenans
GTTCAAGAGAAAACCAAAGAAGTTGAAGAGAAAACCAAAGAAGTTGAAGAGAAAAACAAAGAAGTTGAAAAAGAGCGTTTAGAAAAAGATAAAATTCTTAAAACTTCAATAAATAAATTTTTAAAATTGGGTTTATCCAAAGAGGAAATAGCAGATACTCTTAATATTTCTATTGAAATAGTTGAAAATCATCTATAATTACAGAATTCACTTGTTTGATATTTAAATTATATTTAAAATTCTGCTTTTAATAACAAAAAAATAACAAACACAAAAATTTAATAAAAAAATTTCTAATTTTTCTTTTTGCCAATTTGTCATAAAAAAAATAGGTAAATTATAAAAAATGACATTTTGGCATTTTTTAATAAAAAATAAAAAAAATAGATTTAAAAATTAAAAATAAATATCAAAATATCTAGATTCTAAAAGCTTTTTTTATATTCATAAAAATGTTTTTATAAATTGATTTCAGGAAAAAAAAATGCTACAAATATTTTGGTTTGTAGAGGTGTTTGGTATGGATTTTTGGAAAAAGTGGTATCCATTTGCAGTTATTATATCTCTAATTATTGCTGCTTTTTTAAGTGGAAAAATTGTTAATCAAGTTGTTGCAAATAGATTAATAAAACCATCAAAAGTGGAGATAAAAGAGCCTGTTATTCCTAGAATTGTTCAGAGAAATAAAGGAGAAAGCAGAAAAACCTCCACAAAAATAGTAGAGAAAAACATATTTAATTCTGCATACTCTTTTATAAAAAAAGAGGAGCCCACAAAAGTTGAGCAAATAGGATCTTTTGGTGATGGAGATATTCATGAGGAGGGAAATGATTGTGTTGAAAGTCAAATCAATACAGAACTCAAAGCAACAATGCCCGCAGAACCACGCCATTTCTCATATTTTGGAGTTATTGATAATACAACAAGAGCTATAAAATATTATAAAATTGGAGATGAGTTTATTGAGGATGGAGTTTTTGTTTATGATATATATAGAAGTCTAGTTATTCTTGATAGAAATGGGATAAAAGAGTGTTTATATGCAAATAGACCAAAAGAGAACAAACAAACAACAACTCAAGTTACATCAAATAGCATTCCACAAACTAGTGGTGGAAGTGGAGCTAGAATTGAGGTTCAACAAACAGGTCCAAATAGTTATGAGGTAAGCTCTGATGATCTTTCTCGTGAACTTAAGAATTTAAATACTCTCTCAAGAGATGCTCGTATTATTCCATCTTTCGATAAAGATAATCCAGAACAATCGGTTGGATTTAAAGTGTTTGCAATAAAAAGAAACACACTTTTTGAAAAAATAGGAATAAAAAATGGTGATGTTATAACATCAATTAATGGAATGCCAATAAACTCACCAGATAAAGCTTTAGAGATATACTCAAGACTTATTGATGGAACATCAAGTCTGAAAGTTGATTTAATACGAGGAGGAAAACCTCAAAGTATGGACTACTCAATCAAATAAAAATAAAGGAGTTATAAATATGGGTAAAATCTACTTAATTACAGTTTTTTTTCTTTTAACACTTTCTATTTTTGCTCAAAGAGCAGAGCTTGTTGATGCTTTTAAGGCTAAAGAGATTACAGCTGATACAAAAATAAAACCAGTTCGAACAGATGTTCGTGGAAGAAAAATTCTTAATGTTGAGAATCCAAAATCAAAAGAGGAGTTTGATGAGGAGAAACAGAAGGAGATTGAAGCCTATAGAGAGGAACAGAGGCGAAAACAGAATGAAAAAATGGGAGCTCAATCAAGAACAATAAATAGTGACTCTAATACAAACTCAAATAATTCAGAGTCAATTCAAACAAACTCAACAAAAGTTAATTTTACTGCTTCAAATACTATAACAACAAAAACAAATGATGGTGATGTTATAAATATTCCTATTATGACACACCTTGAAAAAATAGACTCAAAAGCAATGATTCACTTAGATTTTTATGAAAGTGAATTGGAACATGTTATCAAATATATCTCTGATATAACTGGAACAAACTTTATTTTACCTCAAAATATAAAAGGTAAAAAAGTTACAATAATGTCACCAAAAAAAATAAAAGCTCTTGATGCTTTAAATGCTTTTTTTACAATTTTAAATATGAATAATTACTCTGTTATAAGAAGTGGTCAGTTTTTTCAAATAATTCCTGTTCAGGATGCCAACAAACCAAACTTTATATATTATCAAAATGAAAAAGTTCCAAATGTAGATTATTTTATAACAAAAATATACAATTTAAAATATGCTCAAGTTAGAGATATTGAGATTTTTATTAATAAAATGAGAAGTAGAAATGGGAGTGTTATAAGTTATGAACCAGCATCTTTACTTATCTATACTGATACAGGATATAATATAAATACAGCCTTTGAGATTATTAAAAAAATAGATGTTCCATCAAATTATGAGGGAGCTATCTGGATGATTCCAATATACTACTCTGATGCAAAAGAGATTGCAACAATTCTTGAGGAGATTTTTGATTTAAAGAAAAATGCAAACAATACAACAGCAAATAAAAGAGTATATAATAATATGGATAACAAAAATCTCAATCAAAAAAATGTTGAGAAAGCTGCTGGTACCTCTCCAACACATGAAGAGGTTACAGAGGAGTCAAAAGTTCAAATTCAAAAAATCATTCCAGAAACAAGAAGTAATCAACTTATAATAATCTCAAATGAGGAATCAAAAGAGAAGATTATTGATCTTGTAAAAAAACTAGATATCCCAATGAGTGATGACTCTTCAATTCATGTTTACTATCTCCAAAATGCAAAAGCAGAGGAGATTGCCACAACAATTAATGCTTTAGCAACAGGAAGTAACTCTGGATCATTAAATAGAAGGGGTGGAAATACAAATCAACAAGCAAAAACAGCAACAGGTTTAATGTTTCAGGGTGAGGTTAAAGTTACAGCAGACAAATCAACAAATACACTTGTTGTAACAGCATCAAAACGTGACTATAATGCACTAAGAAGAGTTATAGACCTACTTGATTTAAAAAGACGCCAAGTTTATGTTGAGGCTGTTATTATGGAGCTTTCAATTGATAAAACATTAGATGCTGGGGTATCTATTGATGGAGGAGTTGAAAGTTTAGCAACTGTTAAAGGAGAGAATCTTCCTGGCTATGGTGGAACAAATTGGGGTTCTTTAAGTGCTATTAGTATAAATCCAACAGCATTAACAGGTTTTGCTTTTGGTGTTTCTGGTGGTCCAAATATTAGTATTACTGATAATCTATCAATTCCATCTTTTGGGGTTATTTTAAAAGCTTTACAAACAAACAGCAACACAAATGTTCTCTCCTCTCCACATGTTTTAACAATGGATAATGAGGAGGCAGAGTTTATTGTTGGTGAAAATGTTCCATTTCCATCTGGAATAACTGGAACAACAGGCTCTTCAACATCAAGTTATTTTCCTATGATATCAATTCAACGTCAAGATGTTGCAATAAAGCTCACAATAACACCTCAAATATCAGGAGATAATCAGGTGAAACTTGATGTTAAACAGGAGATAACAGAGGTTAAAGCTTCATCTCCAACATTAGGACCAACAACATCAAAACGCTCTGTTAAAACAACAGTTGTTGTTCCTGACCAACAAACAATTGTTATTGGTGGTTTAATAAAAGATAATATGACTGAAACAGATGAAAAAGTACCTGTATTAGGAGATATTCCTGTTTTAGGAAATCTTTTTAAATATAAATCCAAAAGAACATCAAAATCTAATTTGATGGTTTTTTTAACCCCATATATAGTTACAACTCCACAAGATATGGATAAAATCTGGAAGAGAAAAATGGAGGAACATAAAGAGTTTGAAAGATTGAAAGAGAGATTGAACAAAGGGTTTGATATATTTATTGATTATGACAAAAAACGTGGACTATTCTCTGAAATTAATAAAGAGGTAAACCAATTTGAGTCTCAAAAAGAGATGGATGCCTCTTTTGAGAAAAAAAGAGAGATTAGATATGATGTAGATTTTAGAACTCAACATGATGAGAGAATTGAGGGAAGTAAAAATTTCTATAATCAAGATGAGGTTGAGTCTACTGTTGGTGAACCCAGAAAAAGAGAAGCTGATTCTAACAGTTTTGAAACATCAGAAAAAGAAGGAAGTGTTAATAATGAGGAACTACAATGAGAAGAAAAATTGGTGAAATTCTCATAGATAATGGTTGGATTACTGAAAAAGATTTAGAAGAGGCTCTTCAAACACAGTTTGATAAAAGACAAAATATTCGAGTTGGAGAAGTTTTAATAACATCAAAAAAAATTAGTGAAAAAAAACTATATGAAGGGTTATCGGAGCAATCTAATCTCCCTTTAGTGGAAAATATAACAGTTTCTGAAACAATCTATCCATATCTTCAAACAATTCCAATATCATATCTTAAAAATAACTCTGCTCTTCCTTATGAGATGAGAAAGAGTAGTGTTTTAGTTGCTGTTTCTGAAGTTGATTACTCTGCAGCTTTAGATAATCTATCTGTTATTTTTAAAATGCTTTGCATTCCTGTTCTTGTTCCTGCAAAAACACTGCTTGAAGCAATAAACCAATCTTATGATCATCTTTCAACTCTTGGTGGAGCAAATAAACTTGAAGAGATAAATAAAGATGATGAGGAGTCTGATGAGCTTGAGGCACTTGAAAAAGACCTTTTAGAGGCATCTGATGATGAGGCTCCTGTTATTCGATTTGTGAATAGATTACTTCATAGAGCAGTTAAAGAGAGAGCCTCTGATATACATATTGAGCCTTATGAAAAAGATGTTGCAATAAGATTTAGAATAGATGGAGTTTTATCTGAAGTTATGAAACAGGCAAAAAATGTTCATGCATCAATCTCTTCAAGAATAAAAATTATGGGAGGTTTGAATATTGCAGAGAAAAGATTGCCTCAAGATGGTAGAATAAAAATAAAATTGGCAGGACGTGATATTGATATAAGGCTTTCAACACTTCCTACTTGGTTTGGAGAACGTATTGTTATGCGTCTGTTAGACCAAAAACAGGTTAATTTAAGTCTTGAAAAAAACGGTTTTACAAAAGAGAATCTTGAGGCAATAAGAAATCTTATTCATCAACCTCATGGAATTATTCTTGTTACAGGACCAACTGGTTCTGGTAAATCAACAACGCTTTACTCCGCCTTATCAGAGATAAACTCCTCTGAAAAAAATATAATTACAGTAGAGGATCCTGTTGAGTATCAAATTAAAGGAATATCACAAGTTCAGGTTAACTCAAAAATAGAGATGACATTTGCAGCTGGGCTTCGTTCAATTCTTCGTCAGGACCCTGATATTGTAATGATAGGGGAGATTCGTGATAAAGAGACAGCTGAAATTGCAATGCAGGCCTCAATGACAGGTCACCTTGTTTTATCCACACTACATACAAATGATACATCATCATCACCCACAAGGTTGGTTGATATGGGGGTTGAACCATATTTGGTTGCATCAACAATTTTAGGAATTTTAGCACAAAGACTTGTTAGAGTTTTATGCCCTAAATGTAAAGTTGAGTATACACCACGCACTATTGATTTAGAAAAAATAGGAATTTCAGAAACTGAAGCTAGAAAACATAGATTTTATAAAGCAAATGGTTGTTCTGATTGCCTTGGTACTGGATATGCAGGACGAAGTGGTATTTTTGAGCTAATGCTTATGAATGATGAGCTTATAACAATGATTGCAAAAAATAGAGAGGCATCCGAAATTAAAAAGGCTTCTAGAAAATATGGAATGAAAACTTTAAGAGAGGATGGTGCTCTGAAAATTTTAAAGGGAGTAACATCTATTGATGAAGTTTTAAGAGTTACACAGGATGAGTTATAATTAAAGAAAAAAATAGTTATTTTTTTTCTTTTTATAAAATTAAAAAGAGCTTCGAAAAATAGTAAAAAAAATTTTACAGGTGGATTGAATGGCAGTTTTTGAATATAAAGGATATGACTCAAAAGGGAAAGATGTCAAAGGATTAAAAGACTTTGACTCTGAAGGTCAATTAAAAAACAGCCTTCAAAATGAGGGAATATTTATAACATCAATAAAAGAGATATCATCAAGTAAAACAAAAGGGGGAGCAAAAAGATCCTTTTTTGAAAAAAAAATAACAATTGATGAGCTTGCAATAACTACAAAACAGCTTGCAGTTCTATCAAAATCGGGAATATCTCTTGTTGAATCCTTAACTGCTATTATCGAACAAACAGAGAGTGAGGTTTTAAAACGGGTTTTATCCCAAGTGAAACAGGATGTTAATGAGGGAATCTCTTTTGCAGATGCACTTAAAAAACATCCAAAAATATTTAATAACCTCTATGTTAGTATGATTCAGGCAGGTCAAAGTAGTGGTACTTTAGATTTGGTTTTAGATAGACTCTCCGATTTTACAGAGAATCAATCAAAACTTAGAAAAAAAGTATCATCAGCATTAACATATCCAATTGTTATGGTGATATTCTCTTTTTTGATTATATCTGTTCTTTTTATTGTTGTTATTCCAAAAATATCAACACTTTTTATTAAGATGAAAGTTGCACTTCCACCACTAACAAGTGCACTCATCTCAATATCTAAATTTGTTAGCTCATATTGGTACATAATTTTGGCTATGATTTTTTTATCAATTTATCTATTTAGGAGATATATTAATACTCCAAAAGGGAGAAAAAAATTTGATAATTTTAAATTAAATATGCCTGTTTTTGGGCCCATAATTCGTATGGTTGCAATTGCAAGGTTTTCAAAAACACTTGCAACTCTCTTAAAAAATGGTGTTCCACTTTTAACATCTTTTCAGATTGTTAAAAATGTTGTTGATAATCATGTTTTAAAAGAGGCAATTGAGGAGGCAAGTAACTCTATAAGAGAGGGAGAATCTATTGCTAAACCACTCAAAAAAAGTAATCTTTTTCCACCAATTGTAACACACATGATTGCGATTGGGGAAAGAAGTGGACAATTGGAGCATATGTTAGAGAATGTTGCAACAACTTATGAGTCTCAAGTTGAAAATAAGTTATCATCATTAACATCTCTTTTAGAGCCCTTTATTATCATATTTTTAGGTGGGGTTATATTATTGGTTGTTTTAGCGATAATGATGCCAATTATGAAAATGAATCAATTAGCAAAGGGTAGATGATGGCTTTAAGAATCTCTAAATACTTTTACTATATCTCTGCAATGATATTTTTTGTTGCAATAGATCAAATGGTAAAGGCCTATATGAGTATTGAGGAGCGTTTTGTTAAAAACAGTGAGATACCATTTTTATCAACTTTTGAGCTATCTGAAATTAATATACAGATACTATATTTGATAATAACAGCTGCGTTAGTTTGGTTATCTCTATTTTTAATTGATCATCTAAAAATAGGTGAAAGTAATCGATTTTGGGTTGTTTCACTTATTTTTTCAGGAATGTTCTCTAATGTGATAGATAGAGTAATTAAGGGTTATGTTGTTGATTACATTAAAATTTTTAGTCTAGTTATTAATGTTGCAGATATATTTATAGCTATAGGGATGACTATTTTAATATCTCAATCCCTTTATCAATTAATTTTTTTAAGGAGGTGATTTCATGAGTATGAGTAAAGGTATGACACTTGTTGAAATTATGGTTGTTGTTGTTATTATTGGTATTTTAGGAACATTTGTTGCACTAAATGTTTTTGATAGTGTTGATGATGCAAGAGAATCAAAAGCAGTTTCAGAGATATCATCAATTGAGACTGCTGTTAAAAGATATCGTTTAAAAACAGCTAAATTTCCACAATCTCTAAAAGAGCTTATTCCAAAATATATTGAAGATGAAGCAGGATTAATGGATCCATGGGATAATGAGTATGTTTATAAACTTGAGGGAGCTACATTCAAACTTTTTTCAAAAGGTCCAGATGGACAAGAGGGAACTCCTGATGATGTAACTAATAAAAAAGCTCAACTAAAAGATGAAAAATAGTTTTAAAAATAGAGAGTTT
>DYRY01000020.1:8143-9479 GCA_020718465.1 Anaeromyxobacter dehalogenans
ATGAAAAAAAAGGGTTTTACACTAATAGAGTTGATTGTAGTTATGGCCATTATATCAATATTGGCAGTATCATCAATATTGGGTTTAAACTCTTTAATGGATAGGGATGTTGGAACAGTCTCTCGTGATTTTGCTTCAAATATTAGATATCTTTTTGACCATGCAGCTTTAACAAATAGCTACATAAAAATTGAGTTTGATTTTGAGGAGAACAAATACTCTTCAAAAGCATCAACAGAGAGATTTTTACTTTTTGATACAACAACAGATAGATTTAAAAAAAGAGAGGAGATGATTGCAGAGAATGAGAAAAGGGAGGCGGAAAAACTATCACTTTTTGAAGAGCAATCTATTGCAACTGTTAAAAGATTTAAACAGGCAAATTTTGAGGCAATTACAGTTGATGAATCTCTTAATTTTGATATTAAGCTTCCTGAAAATATAAAAATTAAATCAGTTTATACCGATTTTTATGGTGAGTATATCTCATCAGGAAAGGCTGAGATAGTCATATTTCCAAATGGTAAAATTCAGGAGAGTATTGTTGTATTTCAAGAGGGTGAGGATGATGATGAAAGTGAAGATAGTATAATTAGTGTTAAAATATCCCCATACTCTGGTGAGATTGATATGATTTTAGGAGTTTTTGATCTATCTGAATTAGAAAATCATGAAGATGATTAATTAGAGGTTTATTATGGCAAAAATAGTTAACAAAAAAGGGTTTACAATTCTTGAAGTTGTTGTAGCCATGATGATTTTTGCCATTGCTGTCTCATCAATGATAAGTAGTATGGGGCAAGGAGCTGTTTTAACTTATGAATCAAAAGAGCTTATTACTGCTGTTTATCTTTCAGAAGAGCGGATTTTTGAGATAGAGAGAAAATTAGAGAAAGATGGCTATCCAGAGGATGACCATGAGGAGAAAGGGGAGTTTAAAGGTGATGCTTATGAAAGATATAGATGGATTGAAAGAGTCAAAAAAGTTGAGATTCCTGATGATATTGCCACAATGACACAACTTTTAATGGGTGGCTCTGAAGAGACAGAAACAGAGGGTTTAACAACTGAAAACAATCAAGCATCATCTTTTATAACAATGATTGCTCCTCTTATTCAAACAATATTTGATCTATTTGAATCATCTATTAGAGAAATCGAGGTTGAAGTTCAATGGGAAGATGAATCGGGTGATACATCCTCATTTATTTTAACAACTCATTTTGTTGATTACTCTAAATTAGACCAAATGAGTGGATTAGATGGTTTATTAAATAAATTTGGAGGCTCTAATGATAAATCAGAGTCTGAATCTAAAACTGAAGAAAAATAAAAA
>DYRY01000020.1:9579-27406 GCA_020718465.1 Anaeromyxobacter dehalogenans
TGGAGGCTCTAATGATAAATCAGAGTCTGAATCTAAAACTGAAGAAAAATAAAAAAATTTCTTTTTATTTAAAAGAAAAAATAAAGATTTTTTATAATTTTTTAACTATTTTTGAGTAAAAATATGAACAAATATGATAGAAAAGGTTTTACACTTATAGAGATAATTATTGCAATGTCGCTTCTTGCAACAGTATCCTTTTTGTCATATTTAACAATGGAGGGGATGTTTGCTCTTAAAGATGATGTTATAAGAGAACAACAACATATTCAAAATATTAATCGTTTTATTCAGAGATTTCAAAAAGATATGTCAAATATGTTTTTGCTTCAAAATAGCAAAGAGGATGCAAGAGTTAAAACTCTTTTTAAATCAAAAAAGGAGTTTTATGTTGATTCAATTGTTTTTGCATCATTTTCACATCTAAGAGTTCATTTTAATGCAAAAGAATCAGACCAATGTGAAATATCATACTTTGGAGAAAGAGATAAAGATAGTGGAACTCACATAATAAAACGGAGAGAATCAACTTTTATTGATGATAAACCAGAAGAGGGAGGAGAGATTTATACTGTTTTAAAAAATGTTAAATCTTTACATTGTAACTACTTTAAAACGGATAGTGAGGAGTGGGTTGAGGAGTGGAGTACGGAAGGAGTTGAAACTGGTAGAAAACTTCCTCCTTATGCAACTTGTGAATTGGTTGTTATAAGACCATTTTCAGAGGATGAGGATTTAATTGAAGAGAGTTACCAATTTCATGCAAAAATAAACTTAAAAGAGGCAATAGAGTAGATATGAGAGCTAAATTTTTTGACATTAGAAAAAAAAGAGATACTATTTATAGTAAAAAATTAAAAACAGGTCTCATATATAGTCAAAAAGAGCGTGGAATGGTTGCTCTTTTCTCTGCAATTGTGACTGTTGCAATTATGAGTGTTGTTTTTGCAGAGTATCAATATGATAATATTGTTCATCTTCAGGTAACTCAGAATGTTTCTAGTAGAATGAAAGCAAAATATCTTGCTCAATCTGGAGTTAGATTCTCTTTATTACTCCTTAATATTCAGAAAAAATTTATAGATCCTATTAATCAAAAGTTTAAATTTAACTATCAATTATGGAGTCAAATTCCAATATCTGGAGAGTTACTGTCAATGCTTATGAATAATGGTGGCTCATTTTTAGGCTCTATGACTGGTTCCGTTTCAGATTCAGAAAGCTACGAAACAGATGAGAAAAGTGAAAAACCCACACTAAAAAATAGGATAAATGATGGTGTTGAACAAAATAGATTACCAAAAGATTCAAACTCAACAAACTCCGAAAATGGTGATATAAAATTTGAAAGAATGTTTCAATATGATGGTGATTTTTATGCAGAGATAAGTGATGAAAATAGTAAATATAGTGTTAATTATTTTAGCAATAAGTTTAAAACAGAAACAATTAAATTAAATTTAGTTTCACTATTTAATCAACCAGAGTATAAAACTTTTTTTGAACAAACAAGAGAGAACGAACAGGTGATATCACCCGAAGAGGTTGCAGCTGCTTTTCAAGATTGGGTTGATGGTGATGATGAAAGAAGTGGCTTCTATTCGGGAGCAGAGGATGATCGATATAACTATCTTAAAAAACCATATAGAAATAAAAATGGAGTTTTCTCATCATTTGATGAGTTATATATGATTTATGGTGTTGATGATGATTTAATGAGTGCTTTTGGAGACTCTTTAACTATTTATGGTTCAAATGAGATTAATATCAACACTTGTGATGAGAATGTTTTAAGATCTATAATTTTTGGTGTTGTTAAAGATATTCCACAAACATATCTGGTTCCATATTCACTTGAGATGAATCAACTTGTAAATTTAATAATAGAGGCAAGAACATTCTCTCCATTTGGAAATGCAAATGAGTTTTATCAGCTTCTTAATAGCATGGAGGGAATAAAAGTTGACAATACACTTAAAAATAGATTCAAATTAACAACAAAAAGCACATATTTTAAAATTACATCATACGGATCTGTTGATGGTGTTGTTCAAAAAGTTACAGCAGTTGTTAACACAGAAAAGATTGATAGCTTTGTTTTTTACAAAGAGGAGTAATTAAATTTTAGTAATATAGAGGTGATATGTCACAAAATGTTATAGGTATTGATGTTGGAAGCAGTTCCCTAAAGGGAGTTACAATATCAAACAGTATAAGAAATTTTCAGGTTTTAAAAGAGAGTGAAGAGTTTTTTGACTCTGAATTGGTAAAATCTAAGGCAGATATTGCTATAGAGTTTCTAAAAACAAACAAAACAGCCTCTATTATCTCTGGTATTGAGGGAGGAGAGATTTTTAGAAAATCGTTTGAGCTTCCATTTTTAGAGCATGCTAAAATATTAAAAACTGCACCATTTCAACTTGATCAAAAACTACCATTTAAAATTGATGAATCGGTTTATGACTCATTTTATTTAAAAAATAAAAAAGAAAAAAAAACAGAGATATTTAGTTATGTTGTTAAAAAAGAGTATTTTGATAAGGAGTTTAGAGTTTGGAAAGGTTCTAATTTACCTATAAAAGGGGTTCTTCCTGATAGCTCATCATACTACTTTATATCTGAATATATTGGGAAAAACTCTCTAATAGTAGATTTTGGTGCCTCAACAACAAGAGTTTTTTTAAGATATGATGGTAAAATTTCAGTTGATAAAACTATATTTTCTGGTGGAAATGATATTGACTTAGAGATATCAGAGAAATTTAATGTTCCAATAGAGCAGGCAAAAAATGTTAAAGAGAAAGTAAGCAAAATCTTTGATGAAGAGTATCCAGATGGAAATGAACAGGTAAATATAATATCAGAGATAATAAAAAACAGAGTTGATATAGCTCTTCAAGATATCTATGTTGAACTAAATAGATTAAATGTATCAACTGACTCAATCACAGTTGTTTTATGTGGTGGTGGTGCTAAAATATCAAATTTAAAAAAATATTTTAGTAGTAGATTAAATATACATGATTTCAAAGAGCTTCCAGTTAAAGATATCTCAATGGTTAAAGCTTTTGGATATACACTAAAAGAGACAATATTCTCTGCCGATTTTAAAGTTAATTTTTTAAGAGGACACTATGCCTTATCTAAAAGTGGAGAGGCTCTTTTAACACCAAATTTAATAAAATTAATTCTTTTCTCTATTGTTATTATTTCACTATTTTTTGCTTTACAAATTTTTAAATACAAAGGTTTAAAGCAAAGAGAGGATTTTTATATAAAAGAGGCTAAATCTATATCAAAACAGCTTTTTGATATAGAGTTTGATAAAGCTGATGATATTTTAACAACCATAAATGATTTTAGTGATGGTGGTGGTGATGAATTTTTTCCAAAAACATCAGCATTTGACCATTTGCATAATATTTCTGAAAATTTACTTTCAGCCAATTTAAAAATAGATATTAGAGAACTAAGTGTATCTGATAAGCAGATTGTTATGAAGGCTAGAGTTGATAAACTTGAGGATATTGATTTAATTGTACTATCTCTTAAAAAAATAGAGTGTTTTCAGGATATTCAAAAGGGGAATACAAAAAATAATCCAAGAACCAATCAACTTGATGTACAACTTACAGTAAATGGTGTTGACTGTAAAAAAAATTAAAACATGATTTTTTTTATGATGTTTATTGTAAAAAAAATAAAACATAACTTTTTTATGGGGATTATATATGAGTCTCAAAAATCAGATTGCAACACAACTAGAGCATCTATCCGATAGAGAGAAAAAAATGCTTTTTTTTATGACATTTTTTCTATTTTTATCTATTTTTTATGCAATTTATCATTTTTCTATAAAGAAAAAAATTGATTTAATGAATAAAAAAATAGACTCCTATGAAAAAACATTCTCTAAAATAGAGGTAAGTGGAGAGGAGTATTTAAGAAATAAAAAAATGCAAAAACCTAAAACAAAAAAACCAGCAGAGATGGAGGTTCAACTTTACTCTGTTATTGGTACTTTAGCAACTAAGAATGGAGTGGATATAAAATCAATTAATGATAAACCAATTCCACAAAAAACAGCTGATATTATTGAAAAACAGGTTGAAGTATCTATAAATAAAATAATGTTGGATAAATTAGCTGCCTTTTTTGCTGATATAGAGAATGAGGAGTCTGTACCACTTTATATAAAAAACATGAATGTATCTGTTGAGTACTCAAATGATACACTTCTAAATGCAAAAATATTGGTTGGAACTTTTTATAAAAAACAGGTTGAAACGGTTGTTGATGATAAAAAATCTTCAATAGTTAAAGAGGAGAAAAAATGAGAATACTATCTAAATCTTTTTGGATAAAATTTTTTATTTATGATGCAATTTTTTTTCTAACCCTTTATGGAACTATTATATTTACATTTCCAATTGATGAGATATTAAAAAGTAATCAAAGCAATATTGAGTCAAAAATAAACTACAAAATGGAGTTTCAAAAAGCCTCAATAGGTTTTGATTTAAGTTTAAATTTTAAAAATATCCAACTTACTCCAATAGAAATATCTCAAAAAGATAAAGAGGATGGGGTAGAATCAATAAAGATTAAATCACTTGAGATAAATCCATATTTGATGAAGATATATAAAACAAAAAAAGGGGCATTATCATTTAATGCTCAAATGTTTGGTGGAGAGATTTTTGGTGAGTTTGAAGTTAGGGAAGCTCCAAACCAGATGAATCAACAAGTTAGAGGAAAAAAAAGAGCCTCCGCAAATAGTGATAAGGATATGCAAGAGAGTAACTACCTAAAACTTTCATTAAAAAAAGTATCACTTACCGATGTTTCATCTTTCTTTAAAATGAAACTTCCAATTCATGGAACTCTTTCTGGAGATGCTGAAACATACACAGGAACATCAAGAGGGAAAGTAAGATTTTTTTCTGTTGAAAGTGATTTAGTTATAAAAAATGGGAAGCTAGGAGAGGGAAAGGTTAAAACAAATTTGGGAGATGTAACAATGCCACAAGTTAAACTTGGAGATATCTCTTTAGTTGCTAAAATGGATAAAAATATACTAAAACTGGAACCTATTGATATAAAATCGGAAGATTTGGAGGGTTCTTTAGAGGGAAATATTGGTTTTGGAATGGTTGTTAATCCAAATTTAAAGATGAAATATAAATTTACAGACTCTTTTTTAGCTACAAATAAAAAAATTAACTCTGTTTTGACTGGCTTAAATCTTGTTAAATCAAGAGATGGATTTTATCAATATCAAATCACAGGAACATTAGATAAACCAAAATTTAACCCAATTAGATAGTTTATTATTAAACTATTCTAAAGATTAATTTTATTAAATATAGATGGATATTCATTATTCATATTAAAGGAATTATATTATCTAAACAGTTTCTCTTTTAAGTTTCTCTTCAAAAATAAAATTTGCAACAGTACTAGGTTTACTTCCTGGACCAAAACCAGCATGAAAACCAAGTGAAAGAGCAAATTTATGGTCTACTCTAGGTCCACCTAAAATCAGAATTGTATCTTTTATAACCCCTAATTCTTCTGCCTTCTTTATAAAATCTGTTGCATTTTGAATATGAATATTTTTTTGTGTAACAATTTGAGATACTAAAATTGCATCTGCTTTTACCTGTTTTGCATAAAGAATTAAATCAATATTTTTTACTTGTGCTCCTAAATTGTAGGCATCAATCTGTTTATATCTTTCTAAACCATAATCTCCACTATATCCCTTCATATTCATGATTGCATCAATACCAACACTATGTGCATCAGAGCCAGTACATGCTCCAACAACTCTTAAAGCTCGTTTAAAATGTTTCTCAATTAAAGAATCAATCTCTTTCATAGATCTTATTTTAACCTCAATTTCAGGAACATCGATCTCCTCAAAATTTATAGATGTATTGTGTCGAGCATAAGCAACAAAGAATGAGAAGTTTTCCCCAGCTCTCTCCATTGTTGTAATATATACATTTGTATATCCAATTTTTTCAAGATATAGTTTTGCTGCCTCTTTGGATTTCCCAGATGGTGGAACAGGTAATGTAAAACTCATCTGAATTATTCCATCGTTTAAGGTATCACCATAAGGTTTGATATTTTTTAAATCAAGATTTTCCATTAAAAAACCTAAAATATTCCTCTCTATTATATATGTTTTTATCAACTTTTGTCAAACTCAAATAGGTTGTTAAATTTGTTGAATTTGTAAATAGTGAGTGTTCTTTTGGTTTATTTAAAAATAGGACATTTAAAAGAATATTCTACTAATAAAAAATATGACATATTTGTCATGTTTAACTATTTATAATTTTAGCAAAATAGTTTGTTAAAATTAGGATGTTTTTTTAATTATAAAAGTTTTATTTTTATAATTATACTATTTTTTCTTTTTAAAACATTAGTTTTGATTTATCACTTGCATATATTCCTGATTCACAACTCCCAACACTTTACACAACAGCTTTCAGACTAAAAATATTTATAATGATGATTATGAAGAAGATGGTGAAGAGGATGGTGAAGAGGATGAGTACTGTTTTGATGATTGTAGCAGAGAGTTCGTTCTATGAGTTTAGAAACACTCACTCATTTAAGCTTGGTGATTTCTAAATTTTATTAGATTTTTATGGACATAAATCTTTAAAATCAGATATAATCAAATTGTTTATATCTTTTAGAGGTTTTTATGTTAAAGAGATTATCTTTTTTCTTAATAGCTTTATTAATTCCAATTACAGCACTCTCCATTCCTAAAGAGAAAATAGTAAACACTCTGAACTACATCGAGAGATGTTCAGAGGGTGATTTATTAGGATACTATAGTGATATGAGAGAGTATCTTCAAACTTGGCACGACTATAAATTTAATAGTTGTGGTTCTAAATATAGCTCAAGAAGGGAGAAAATAGATTTCTTCTCCCTTTTAACTGGAGGTTTAGCTATTAGAGAGTCTCTTCAAACAGACTCAATATCAGCTATTTTTAGTGATGAATATAAAACAGATATCTCTGAATTGGAGGAGATAAAAATAACTCCTATTAAATTTGAGGATATGGTATCTCCAAAAGAGAGAATAAAACACTCAAATTTAGCTTTTTTAACCCCTTCCGATTTCTACTACATCTACACAAGTGGTCTTAAAAATGCCCTAGATTTTTGGGATAGTGGATTTAAAAAAATAGAGCCATACTATAAGAAATACTCTGAAAATCTTGTTGATTACCAAATAAAAGAGAAGATAGTAAAGCAACTTGCCTTAAAAGATAGTAAAGAGGCTAGAGTTTTCTATGATTCTGTTATTGATGAGATTGCAATTATTGGAAATGACCCATTTATTACAAATGGTAGTGATGTTACACTTCTTATAAAGGCTAAAAATAGTTTTTTACTAAAAAGTACAATTGCAATATATAGAGACTCTTTTAAAAAGGAGTTCTCTATAAAAGATAGTAAAGTTAAAATATTAGGAAAAGAGTTCTCTTTTTTAGAGCTTGAAAATAGAGAGATTTATTCACTATTTGGTGAGATAGATCGAGATGTTTTTATTATCTCTAACTCTAAAAAAAGTGTTGAGAAAGTTTTAACAACAATGAGAAACAGAGATACCTCTCTTGGGGCTCAAGCAGAGTTTCGTTATGTTAGAAAAGTTTTTCCTTTTGATTCAAATAGTTTAACAAATAGTAAAAACCTAGAGGACTCTATTTTTATATATCTTTCTGATCCATTTATTAGAAAGCTTGTTAATCCAAAGTTGCGAATTAGTGAAGCAAGAAGATTAAGAGAGTTATCTAAAATCTCAATTTTACAACGATTTATAATACTTTTTAAAGAGATTCAAGGAAAAGAGCCTAAATCAATTAATGAGTTAATTTCTGTTTTAACTCCGAAAAACAATGGAAAAGAGCACACAAAATATTATGAAAAACTATTCTCATCTTTAAAAATTGAAAAAGATGGCTCTGTTTCATCAAAACTTGTTGGAAAACCAGCCTTTATGATTCCAAATATTGAGATGAATGTTACAAAAATCTCTGCTGATGAGAAATCGGAGTATACAATATTTGCAAAAAATTATCATGACTTATGGAGAGAGTATTTTGACCCAATTGGAATTAAAATAACATCTAAAAATGGGGATATAAGAGTCGAAACACATATTTTACCACTTATAAACTCCTCTATTTATACAATGCTCTCCTCAATGTTTCAACAAAGTAAAGATATCTCATTAGATATTTATAAAGATGAAGTTTCTGGTGGAGGAGCCTATTTTTCTCAAGAGATAAAAACTGCTTTAGATTATCTTACAATGAGTTTACTCAACGATTATAATAACTCAAAAATAAATCCATTTACCAACTTTTTCTCTGTTTATGGTGGAGATAAAATCTCTTTACATATTTTAGATGCACATCCAATGATAGACTTTGATAGCTCTGCATTTATGTCGGAGCTTGGAATAGGCCTAAGAAGAAGAGATGAGTTTTTCATTGTTGTTTTGAGTTGGATTCTTTTTCATCCTGTTAGAGCCTCAATTGACCTAAGAAGTAGCTTTGAGACTGAAAAAGTAGAGGAGGGGTTTTTTGAATCTTTTAATAAATTATCAACTTTGGATGTTGACAGAAGTTTCTCTTTAGATGGATATACAATTTTAATAGATGGTAAAAAAGTTGCAGTTTTAAAGTTAAACATATTCCATATTTTTACATTTAGATTTTACATGTTTTTTAAAGAGAGAACATTTAATATCACAACAACAGAGGAGTATGCAAGATATATGTTATCATCGGAGCCTATAAAATCTGAAACAGAAAATGGGAGTTTAGTTGTAAAACTTTTTCCAAATCAGATTAAAAAAGAGAGGTTGATTTATGAGAAGAATATGCTTGAAAAAATAGTAAGAGCAGTTAGAAAAAACATCAACACAACAAGAATAGAGCAATATCCAAAAGACAACTCTAAGTTTTTCTCAAAATATGGATTTACTCTTGAGAATTTAGATAAATCATTTGAAAATAGTATTGATTATAAAATGGTAGAGAGATACTTTGAGCCATTTTTTAATCAAAAAGAGCTTGGCTTCTCAATATCATTTACAAAAGATGGTCTTCATGCCATTTTAGATATAAAATCAGAGTAGAATCTTATTTTTTCTATAACAATTTAAAATAATATTTTTTCTAAAGAATCCTCTCCAATGCAAAGATTTTAAATAAAACATTTGTGTTGCGTTGTAGTGGATTCTATGATAGTGAAGATAATTTGTTGTATGCAAGATAAATCACTCTAAAAACTCTTTAACTGTTTCAAAATCGGAAAAATAGTGCTTTTGTGTTCCTATAATTTGATAATTTTCATGCCCTTTTCCACAGATTACAAGTGAATCTAGTGGATTCATTAGTGATAAAGCTTTTTTAATGGCATCTTTTCTGGATGTGATTCTGATATATTTTTCAGGATGAGTTTTTAAAGGCTCCTCAAGAGAGTCTAAAATCGATTCAGGACTCTCTGTTCTTGGATTATCGGATGTTAAAATAATCAAATCAGCATAGGGAAGGGCTGCAAGGGACATGAGTGGACGTTTTGTTTTATCTCTATCTCCTCCAGCTCCCATAACAACAATCTCTTTTCCTTTTGTAAGTGGTTTTATTGTAGATAATACATTCTCTATTGCATCTGGAGTGTGAGCATAATCAATAAAAACAGAGAGATTTTGTTTGTTTGGAACTGACTCTAATCTTCCAGGAACCCTTTTCATGTTTTTTAAACCTATTTTTATTGTTTCAGGAGATATTCCCATCTCAAGAGCAACTGATACAGCTCCAACTATATTTTTAACATTATAAAATCCAATTAACTCTGTTTCTATTGTTAAAATATAGTTCTCTTTATAAAAAATATCAAAAACTGTTTTTGATAGAGTTAAATCTCTGTTTTTTGCAATATAATCTCCCGATTTAGCTCCAAAAGATTTTAAATTTGGACTATTTTCATTTTTTAGCTCATTAAAAAGACGTTCTCCATAAGAGTCATCAATGTTTATTATCTGAATTTTATCATTTTTTTTATATTGTGAGAAAAGGAGCTTTTTAGCCTGATAATAACTCTCCATATCTTTATGAAAATCTAAATGGTCTTGAGTCAGATTTGTAAAAATGGCAGCGGAAAAAGAGACTCCAAAGGCTCTCCAAAGGGATAGGGCATGTGAAGAGACTTCCATTAAAACCACCTCAACACCAAAGTTTCTCATTTTATCAAAAATTTGGGACAACTGGAGTGAATCTGGAGTGGTATGCTCCAATGGGTATAAATCTGATCCAATTTTATAACCAATTGTACCAATAATACCAACTTTTTTACCATGAGTAGAAAAAATTGACTCTAAAATATATGTTGTTGAGGTTTTTCCATTTGTTCCTGTAATTCCAATAATCTCCATTGAATCGGAGGGGTTATTAAAAAAAGTGGCACTGATTATTGCACTCTCTTTTCTACTGTTTTCAACTTCAATAAAAACTGTGTTATGATATTTTTCATAAAATTCAGGAATCTCTTCACAAACGATAACACTAGCCCCTTTTTTTATTGCATCCTCAATAAAACTGTGACCATCTAATTGAAATCCTCTAATTGCAATATATAGAGTTCCATTAACTATTTTTCTTGAATCTGTTGTTATAGAATCAACGTTATAAACCTGATTTTGATTAAGATTTTTAACAACTTTTAGTTCAATATTTGCAATTAATTTTGATAAATCCATATATAAATCCTTATTGTTTGTTTATAAAATAAAAAGAAAATTAATCTTAAAAAAAAAATTATAAATAGATACTCTTTATATTTTTATAAATATAAAAATAACTAAAACTGGTTTTTAAGATATATTTGAATTTTTTGATTACTATCTATTTTTTCACCAGCAACAGGAATTGTTTTATAAACCTCTCCACTTCCAACCAAATCTATCTCTCTACCATTATCAACTTGAGATAGTGCAGATCTTAAATCTAAACCTATTAGATTTGGCATTGTTGAATCTATATTTTCACCATTTAGTAATTCTTCTTCAGTTGCTTCACTTTTAACAGCCTCCTCAACAATTGAGAAGGTTTTTTTTAAATCAAGTAAAAAAAGTGGTTCCTCTTCGGTTAAAAGATTCTCTTTTGGAAGCATGTGATTATATTTCAACAATTTTATTGCAATCTCTTTAAAAACAGGTGCAGCAACAACTCCACCATAAGTTGATATCATTGGTTCATCCATAATTACAAGGATGGAGTAGAGTGGTTTTTCATAAGGGAAAAATCCAATAAAGGAGGCAATCCGTTTATCAGAGTAGCCTTTTTGTGTTGGATCAACTTTTTGAGCTGTTCCTGTTTTTCCTCCAACTCGAACTCCTGGAATTGCTGCTTGAGGAGCGGTTCCCTCTTTTGAAACAACTTTCTCTAACATCTCTTTGATTGTTTCTGAACTTTTTTTTGTGATTATTGATTCTAAAATTTCTGGTTCAAATTTTTGAACAACTTCAATTTTATCATGTTTTCTAATCTCTTTTACTAATAGTGGTTTAATAAGCTTTCCACCATTAATAACAGATGAGAAGGCTGTTATTAACTGTAGGGGAGTTACTCCAATTCCTTGCCCAAAAGAGATATTTGAAATTTCAACTTTTTTCCATCTTTTTAAGGGTTGAACAAGCCCAATCTCTTGGCCTGGAATAGGAATATCATATTTTTTACCAAATCCAAAACCCTTTATATATTTATAAAAATCATCTTTTGCCATTTGTAGTATAATTTTAAGTGTACCAATATTTGATGAAACTTTCATAATATCGGAAACATTTAATATTTTATGTGGTTTAGAGTCTCTAATAATAAATCTTCCTAGTTTTGTTCTACCATTTTCGCAATCAAACTCATCACTTGGTTTAACAATATTTTCATTTATTGCAGATGCAATTGTCATAACTTTCATTGTTGAACCAGGCTCATAAACAAAAGAGACTCCTGCCGATTTCCAAAGCTGTTTTGGTGCAGTTTTAAAGCTATTTAAATCAAATGTTGGATATTGTGCCATTGCTAAAACTTCACCACTACTAGGATTCATAACGATTGCAATACCCCTTTTTGAACCTGTTTTAATAACCCCTTTTTTAAGGCTCTCTTCTGTTGCATATTGAATAAAAGAGTCAATAGTTAAAACTACATCATGATACTGCTCATTGATATTATCAAACTCATCTATAGAGAAGTCAAAAATATTTCTTTTTGCATCTTTTCTGGCTGCAATCATCTCTCCCTTAAATTGTAAAATATCATTATAATACTTCTCAATTCCACTAAGTCCTTGTGCATCTACTCCTGTAAAACCAACAATTTGAGCTGCAAGCTCATTATTAGGGTAAAATCTTTTTATCTCTGCCTCTGTTCCAACTCCACTAACTCCATTATCTTTGAGTTCCTGAAGAAGTTTTTTAGTAAATTCTCTATCAAGTTGTCTTTTTAAATAAATAAAATACCTTTTTTTCTCAAAAATTTTTCTAAAAAGCTCATTATATGGGATTTTAAGCTCTCTTGATAATATTTTTAATGCTTTATCTCTCTCTGTTAAAAGATGTGGATGAACAAATATTGATTCTGTTGGAACTGATATGGCAAGAGGCTTATTATTTGAGTCATAAATTGTTCCCCTTTTTTTGTTAATCTGTAGAGATGTTTTATACTGATTTGTAGCTATTTGTTGATACTTCTCTCCATTTATAAAAAAAACATTAATTGCATTATAAAAAACATAAGTTAACAGTATAGCAAGAGCTACTGTTATGGCTAAAATCCTTTTTTTTATATGATTCCATATTAAACTATCAATCTGTTTCAACTATAAAACTCCAAAATATAATAAAAAAATAAAAGATATTAAAAAAATCAGTGATTTTTATAGGTTTTAAATCTATTTTTTAATAAATTTAAAAACATTTTAATATATTAAATTTTTATAGTAAAATTCAATTTTTAGATTAAATTAAAATCTATTTTTTTCCTGTTTTATTCTTATAATTTGGTTTTCTGTTGGTTGCTCCATATCAAAAGTTATTCTTGAGGTTTTTTCAAGATATTCATGATTTGTTATAGAGTTAAAGATTAGTTTTTTTTCTGCCAAACTCTCTTTTAAAGAGATGTTTTTTTGAGTAGCTGATGAGAGTTTATATTGAAACTCTACATTTTTTATATTATTTTTAAGATGAATAACAATTAATATGATTAAAACTATAAGGGATAGAGTTGATTTGATAAAATACTCTTTATATTTGGTCATTTTAATCCAAGAGTAGTTTTCGTTCAAAAACTCTCATTTTTGCACTTCTTGAGCGTGGATTACTGTTAATCTCTTCATCAGAGGGAATAATTGGTTTTTTAGATATAATATCTCCAAGTGAGATTTTACCACAACGACATGGATATTTGGGAGGACAGGTACATGGATTTTGAAAGCTTTTAAATTTATGTTTTACAACTCTATCCTCAAGAGAGTGAAAAGATATAACAACTAATCTACCACCACTATTAAGTTTTGGGATTGCTAAATCTAAAAACTCTTCAATAACTTTAATCTCATCATTAACCTCAATTCTAATTGCCTGAAACACTTTTGTTGCAGGATGAATTCGCTCTTTTCCCTGTTTTTTTACTGATGCAATAAGATTTGCTAACTCTAATGTTGATGAGAATGGTCTTTTTGAGATAATCGCTCTTGCTATTTTTCTTGAAAACTGCTCCTCACCATATTTAAAAAATATTTCAACTAACTCACTTTCAGAGTACTCATTAACAACAGTTGATGCACTTTTGGTTTGAGTTATATCCATTCTCATATCAAGAGGACCATCTTTTTGAAAACTAAAACCACGCTCTGGAGTATCTAGTTGAACCGATGAGACACCAAAATCGGCTAAAATTCCATCAAAAGTTAAATCTGTTGTTTTTAAAAATTGAACAAAATCGGAGTTAACAAACTGAAAGTTATCTTGTATTATTTGGGGAGTTACAAGAGTATCTTTATCTGTTGATATAAGTTTTTTAGGGGAGTGAGATAAAATTTGAGTTGTATGCCCACCTTTTCCAAAAGTTGCATCATAATATATACCATCTTTTGTTACATTGAGATACTCAACAGCCTCTCTCTTTAGAACAGTTATATGTTGCTCACTCATACTATACTCATATGTTTTATAAACATATTTATTTTTTTGTGCTCTTTTCCAATCATTGTAGCATTTGTTTTATGAGGTGCTTTCATCAATTGAATAACCTCAACCATATCAAAAAATCCAATTGATTTCAGTTCCTCTTTTTTATCCGTTGATAATTCACTAATAGCAAAAGGAATAGGGCATTTTTGTACCCAACCTAAAAATGATAGTGCAAAACTGTAAAGTGAGTTTTTATCAACTTTAGAGAAATCAAACTCTATATGTTTTAGATTTTTTATCTTCTCAGATACTGAATCAAAGCTATAGTTATCAGGATCAAAAACTATCTTAGCTTGCAAAGGGTTTTCTGTAAAAACATTAAAGCTACTCATGATGCCCCCAAATTGCATATCACATACTACCGATATTATGTGATAAATGAACACTTGTCAAGTACTTATTTATGTTCTTAATAAGTACTTCAATAACTTTACTAGATTATTAACTTTAAGTTTAAGCTGTAAATATCTATTTTTAAAAAGTATTTTTGTTTATAGTAGTTGAACTATTTTTTTAAGTTTTAGATTAAGTTGCTAATACTTCTAATTTTTATAAAAAATATAGATATTCAGAAAAAAAGATAGATAAAAAATATAATATTTTAGTTTAAGTTTTTTTTATAAATATCTAAAAATAGATTCTTTTTTAATTAATATATAAATGTAAAACGGTTTAACTACTTAATTTTAATATCATTTATCATTTATCATTAAACCATAAATTTTTGATAATAAACTTATTGAAGATATAAATTAAAAATGCAATAATGAGCTCTATTTTTTTGGGTTACCATGATAAAAAACTCTTTTTTTAAAAACTTAGATAAACATGTTATGAAACCAATAAGATATGTTGGTGGTGAACACAACAATATTTTTAATAAAAATAAAAATCCTAAATTAAGTTGGCTTTTATGTTATCCTGGATTTTATGAAGTTGGGATGAGTAATTTAGGATTAAAAATACTATACTCTATTTTGAATGGAGATAGTGATAT
This sequence comes from Anaeromyxobacter dehalogenans, assembly GCA_020718465.1. GTDB lineage: Bacteria > UBP6 > JAFGXH01 > JAFGXH01 > JAFGXH01 > JAFGXH01. The sequence goes on from DYRY01000020.1 coordinate 24,870, forward strand.
ATCAGCAGAGAGAGCATTTGCTGTTGGTGAAGATATGTACTCATATATGAAAGAGAGTGGAGTCTCTCTCTACTCACTTGAAACAAAAAAAGATGTAAAAAATTTTGATATTTTAGGAATAACGCTTCAATCAGAACAGACTTTTGGCTCTGTTTTACACATATTAGATTTAGCAGATATACCATTTTACTCTTGGGAAAGGGATGATAGTTATCCTCTTGTTATTGGTGGAGGGCCATCTGTGTTTAATCCAGATCCTGTTGCCGATTTTTTTGATGCAATTTTAATTGGTGATGGTGAAGAGGCTATTTTAGAGATATCAAGAGCTATTATTAACTCAAAAAAGCTATCAAAAAAAGAGAAACTTTTAGAGTTATCGAAAATAGATGGTGTTTATGTTCCATCATTTTTTGAATTTGAGTATAATGGGGCAAAAATATCAAAAAGAGTGGCTCTTGTTGAAAACTATACTAAAATCAAAAAACGAATAATACCAGATATGAATGCTACAGTTATTCCAACAGAGTATATAACCGCAAACACAGCATTAATTCATGATAGAGTTGGGATAGAAATTCAACGGGGATGTACAAGAGGTTGTAGATTTTGTCAAGCAGGAGTTACTTATAGACCAGTTAGACAAAGAGAACCAAAGTATATAAAAGAGGCTTTAGAGAAATCACTTCAAAATAGTGGAATGGAGAGTGCTGGATTACTTTCACTTTCTGCTGGTGATTATGGTTGTATTGATCCACTATTAAGAGATCTATTAGGTGAAATGGAGGAGATGAATGTTTCTCTATCCCTTCCATCATTAAGAACTGAATCAATAACTGATGAGATGATTAGAGAGGTTGCAAAAGTTCGTAAATCTGGCTTTACCCTTGCTCCTGAAGCTGGAACAGATCGAATGAGAAAAGTTATTAACAAAGGGAATAGTGAAGAGAATCTTTTAGAGAGTGTTAATAGAATTTTTCAAGCAGGTTGGGATCATTTAAAACTATATTTTATGATGGGATTTCCAACAGAGAGAGAGGAGGATTTAAAAGCTATTATGTGGCTTGCTAAAAAGTGTAGTTCAATTGCAAGAAGATATAACAGAAAAGCAAAAGTAGATCTTTCTGTAAATCTTTTAGTTCCAAAACCATTCACCCCTTTTCAGTGGGTTGGTATGCCAGATTATGAAACATATCAGGCAATGAGAAATACTCTTTATCACATGAAAAATAGCTCTGTATCCATGAATATTGCATACTATAAAGATGCAATGCATGATGGAACAGTATCAAGAGCAGATAGAAGGCTTTCAGCTGTTTTTGTAGATTACTATTGGAAAAATATTGAGAAAAAAAGGGTTTTTGAGTTTTTTGATCTTATAGATTGGGAAGAGTCTATTGAAAAATCTGGTTTAAAAATATCTGATCTTATTGGTGAAAAAGATAAAGATGATATTTTACCATTTGACCATATTGATACAGGAGTTTCCAAATCATTTTTATGGAGAGAGTATCAGAAAGCATTAAGTGAGGAGATAACAGAGGATTGCTCTTTAGGAGATTGCCAAGGATGCTCTCTTTGTGATTTTTCAAAAATAAAAAATATCACATTTAAAAAAGAGGATTATCAATCTCTTATGGATTCAGAAAAAAACAGTTTAATTTTTATTGAAGATAAAATAAAAAAAGAACAAAATATTAATTTAGATGAAAAATCAGAAAATCCAGAATACTTTCCACTCCAAAATAGAAGTGAAATTGAATATACAAAAAGTCAACAGGAGGCTTTAAGAAGGGCTAAAGGGAGAAATCATAAATATTTTACATCAGTTAAAAAAGTTTTTCCTGCTAATATGATGTCTCAGTTGGATTTTCTTCAAACTTTAACCAGAATTTTCAGAAGAGCATCTATTCCTATATCATATACAGAGGGTTTTAATAAACGTGCATACGTTGGAGTTTACTATCCACTATCACTTGGAATAGAGTCTCTTGATGAAGCAATTGAGTTTTTTACAATAGATCCAATAGATGTTACCTCTATTATTAATAAACTTAATGAAAACTCTGTTGAAGGTGTTGAATTTTTAGAGCTTTATGAACTTGAGAATAAAAAAGAGTTAAATTTAAATCTTAAAGGCTTTATTTATGAGGTTGTTTTAGAACCTGAAATATCCACAGATTCTCCTTTTAATCTTAATTTTATAGAGAAAAACCACTCTCATAATAATGAAAACTCCAACTCTTCTGAATTGAGTAAACTATTAGTTATTAATCCAGACCAAACTTTTATTAGAAAAGAGAAGAAGTATAAATTGGTTGAATCTGTTGAGTCTGTTGAAAAAATTGGAGAAAATATTTTTAATATCTCTATTATCAAAAATAACACCTTTATTGCACACCCAGAGGAGATTATTAAAGCTATTTGGGGTGAAAGTAGAGTGATTATCTCCATCCTAAAAATAAAAAATATATTTATATAATCTCTTTAGAAAAAAGCAGAACAAAAAATATGATTTTATTTTGTGATTTTTATAAGAA
>DYRY01000144.1 GCA_020718465.1 Anaeromyxobacter dehalogenans
CAATATACACAAAATCTTTTATATGCGGTTTCTCGAACAGGAGTAACGGGAGTAAAAGGATTTTCTGTTGATTTAGAGGAATATCTTCAAAAAATTAGAAAAAATACTGATGGCAAAATTGCACTTGGATTTGGGATTCAATCGGCAGAACAAATTCATTTTCTTAGAGGAAAAACAGAAGTGGCGGTAATAGGAAGCCATATTTTAAAAATTTTTGAAAGAGAAGGAGTTGATGCAGTGAGAAAATTTTTAAGAACAATAAAAAAGTAAAATTATTTTATGTATATCATGATGAAAAAAATTGTAGGAATATTTTTTATTATAATAGGATCTTTTTTAGGAGGAGTATTTACAGAAGAAAAGACAGATATATTTTCTGCTTTTTTTGAAGAAAATGTTCAAAATATTTTTGAAAGAAAGAGTGAAGAAAAAAATAATTCTGGAGAAAATAAAGAAAAAGAAAAATCTTTTTTTTCATGGAAAGATTCTTTTTATCCATATTTGGATTTTTCTGAGAGAAAAAAAATATCAGAGGAAATTTCCTTTAAAAAAGCTGATCTAATCTATTCACTGCTTTCAAAGTATTATAATCAACCAGAAAAAATTTCTCAAGAAAAATTAGAAGAATGGATTGTGAGAGGTATTTTATATTCTGTTGAAGATTCATATGTAGAATTTTTTAATGAAGAACAAGGAGAAGATTTTTCTGAAAATATGGCAGGGGATTTTGAGGGAATTGGTGCTTCTTTAGAAAAAAGAAAAGGAGCATTGATTATTGAAGAAGTATTAAAAGGTCGACCTGCTGCAAAAGTAGGACTGTTGCCAGGAGATATTATTTTAAAAGTTGATGGAGTTGCAGTAGAAAAAGAAACTACTTGGGAAACAGTTCTTCGAATTAGAGGGAAAAAAGGAACTTTAGTGAAACTCGAAATTTTTCGAGAAGGATCAGGAGAAGGGTTTGAAAATTTTCTTACTTTTGATGTTACTCGAGATACTATTCATGTAGAAAGTGTTGAATTTTCGTGGAAAGGAAAAAATTCTGATATTGCTGTTTTTGAAATTTCTCAATTTGGAGATGAGATGATTTCAGAATTGAAAAAAAATTTAGATAAACTCGAAGAAAAAAAAATTTCTGGAACAAAAATAAAAGGAATTATTATTGATTTACGATATAACGGAGGAGGATATTTGACAGGAGCGGTTGATTTAGCAAATTTTTTCTTGCCAGAAAAAACAAAAATTGTTCGAGTTGAAGAAAAATCTGGAAAAGGAGAGGATTTTTTTACTGAAAAAAATATTTTTGATACTTTTTTTGATATTCAAACACCACTTGTGGTTTTAGTAAATGGAGGATCTGCATCGGCTTCAGAAATTTTTGCGGCGACGATTCAAGAAAATAAAAGAGGACGAATTGTTGGAGAAAAAACTTTTGGAAAAGGAACAGTGCAACAAATGTTTCCACTAGAGGAAAATGAGAACGAATTTGTAAAGATTACTATTGCTAAATGGCTTACGCCTTCTGGAAAAAATATTACCCATGAAGAACCTTTGATTCCAGCAATAGAAGTAGAATGGAATCATTCTGAAATGACCGATGAACAAAAAGAAAATAATTATGATCCTCAAATGGAAAAAGCAGTAGAAATCCTTGATTTTAATTCCTAGCTAATGTTTTCTGAGTATTTAGATGAAAATTCTCGTTGTGTGCTTGCTTTTTCTGGAGGGGCGGATTCTCGATATTTATTAGAAAAAATAAATGAAAAAATAGAAAAAAAAGAAATACAAAGAGAAAATATTATTTTAGCCCATTATAATCATAATTTAAGAGGAGAAGAGTCATTGAGAGATCAAGAATTTTCTCGAGAAATTGCAAAAAAATTTGGAGTTCTTTTTGAAACCCAAACTCGAAATATTTCTGATGAGAAAAAAGAAAATGATAAAAAAATAAGTGAAAATACAGCTCGAAATCTTCGTTATACATTTTTAGAACATATTCGAAAAAAATATTCTGCAGAATGTATTATTACTGCTCATCACCAAGATGACCAAGCCGAAACTGTTTTTCTTCAGTTTTTAAGAGGAGGAAGTATAAATGCTTTATCAGGAATGAAAATTTTTTGCGAAGAGCGGAAAATTTTTCGTCCTTTTTTATCGATTTCCAAAAAAAAAATTTTAGAAGAATTAGAGAAAAAAAAAATATTGTTTTGCGAAGATTCTACAAATGCAGAGTCTGAATTTACTCGAAATTTTTTACGCAATAAAATTTTTCCATCGTTAGAAGAAAAATTTCCAAATTTTTCTTTGAGATTAGCAAAAAATACAAAGCATTTTTCTGAGATGCAGGAGGAATATGAAAATGAAGCAAAAAAATTTTTCGAGAGAAACTCCTTTGAAAAAGGAGTTTCTCGAGATTTTTTTTTCTCTCTTCTTTCTGGAATACGATTTGAAATCATAAAAAAATTATTATTTCCTCGGTTTTGTGATAAGAAAATTTTTCGAGAGATAGAAAAATGTATTAAAACTGGTGATTCTGGTAAAAAAATTGAGGTAAAAAATATGGTGTTTCAGGTATTTGGAGAGAAAGTTTTTTTCTCCAAAGCAGAAGAAAAAAAACTCTAAAAATCCATTGACGAAAAAACTCTTCATTTCTACACTCTCACTCGATTAAATTTATTTTACTTTTGTACTGTGAGTGATGTAATGGCGAGCATTCAGGAGGCAGAAAAAAAGGCTATAGAGAGCATAGAACAAGCAAATAAAAATGCAGAAAAAAATATTTCTGATGCTCGAAAAAAAGCACAACAATCTTTTATACAAAAAAAAGAGGAAGCAAAAAATAAGAAAGAGAAAACTCTTTTAGAAATAAAAAATGTTCTCAAAAAAGAGGAAGAAAAATTTATAAAAGAAGTTAAAGAAAAGGCGGTTAAAATCAAAGAATCTGCACAAAAAAAAGTTTCATCTTTAGTAAAAAATCTTCTTCTTTCTTTGCAAAAATAGTTGATTTCTCTGTATTTTTTGTTCTCTTAATTTATTTCCGTGGCATTACAGTCAACTTCAAAAATTCGATTATTTATTTCTTCCCAAAAAGAAGAAGATCTTCTTTCTTTTTTACAAAAAGAAAGAATAATGGAAATTGTTTCAGTTCGAGAAGAAGAGAGATCTGATATAAATCATTCTGCAGAATTTGCTGTTTCAAAATTAGATTTTGCAATTCGCTATCTTTCTCAATATGCAACAAAAAAAGAAGGAATACGAAATACTATTCTAGGAGAAAAAATTGAGATTTCAGATGAAACAGCAAAAGATCTTGTTTCTGGATTTCATTGGGAAGAAGGAGTAGAAAAAGTTTCTTTCCTTGAGTCTACAAAAAATGATATAGTGAGAAAATTAACTGAACTGAAAGTTGTTCTTGCTTCTTTTATTTCTTTTGATGGAATTACTATAAAGGCTGAAGAAGGATTATTTTTTCCTTCTTTTTTTATTTTGCCTTTACGAACTGCTCATGAATTTGAAGAAGGAGTAAAAGAAATTTCTTCTTTTTTGGATTTATCTCGAGTAAAAGAGTCGGATTCTTTTGTTTGTTTCGTTTTATTTTCAAAACAAGAAGTAAAAGAGCTCGCATTACAAATTCTTGCTCAAAAGAGTGGATCAGAAATTCATTTAGAAAAAGGAGTTTCTCCATCTCAAAAAATACAAAAATTACAAAAAGAAATTTCTGCTTTGGAAGAGGATTTTCAAAAAAATAAAGAAGAAGCAAAGGATTTGTCTCTTTTTTTAGATAATTTTAAAATGTGTTATGATGAATATTTTTCAAAAGAAAAATTAAATACTGCATTACGAGGAGCAGAGCAAACATTCTTTCTTTCTGTATTTGAGGGATGGGTAGAAACTTCGAGAAAAGAAGAATTAGAAAAAAAATTAGTTGCTCGTTTTGGAGCAGTTGAAATAGAGGAAATGGAATTGAAAAATGGAGAAATTACTCGAGTAATTCTTCATTCATCTCCTTTGATTGAACCAGTTATGGAAGTAACAAAGATGTATGGAATTCCAAAAATAGAAGAAGTTGATCCAACTCCATATTATGCATTTTTCTTTTTAGTCTTTTTTGGATTTTGTTTGACAGATGCTGGGTATGGACTTCTTTTAACTGCTATGACAGGAGCAGTACTTTCTTTTCATCTTCCTTTTGAAAAAAATGTAATAGCAATGATTAAGTTGTTTATGTATGGAGGAATTTCTACTTTTATTTTAGGAACTTTATTTGGAGGATGGTTTGGACTTACTCCTGATCAAGTGCCTGATTTTTTGACATATGGAACGGGAGAAATTCTTGCAAATGGCGAAGAAAAACGATTATTTCTTGGGCAAATTTTTGATCCGATGACAGACTTGGTAACAAAAATTATGCCAGTTACTTATGTTTTAGGATTGATTCATCTTTCTCTTGGATTATACCTTTCTGGTCTTATTGCTTGGAAAGCTGGAAATAAAAATAGAATGTTGTTTGTTACTCTTCCAATGATTTTCTCTTTTATTTTTGCTTCACTTACTTGGGTTTTAGGAATTGCATTTTTTGAGTACATTTTTTATATAACTCTTTGTTTTACTATGTGGGGACTTGGAGAATCAGGAAATCCAGTTTTACGAATGTTGAAAGGATTTGGAGGTCTTTTGAATGAATCTTTAGGATGGTTTTCTAATATTCTTTCGTATTCACGGCTTTTTGCTTTGGGATTGGCAACTGGTATTATTGCAATGTCATTTAATCTTGTTGCACTTACAATGGGAGAAATGGTTCCAGGTATTCTTGGGGTTATAGTGATGCTCTTTATTTTAGCATTTGGGCATTCTTTAAATATTGCATTGAATTTGTTGGGAGCTTATGTACACTCTTCTCGGCTTCAATTTGTTGAATTTTTTGGGATGTTTTTAGAAGGAGGTGGGAAGAGTTTTAATCCGTTAAGGCTGGTGAGTCGATTTCGACACACTTCTTAAAAATTATTATTTTATTATTATTTTATTTATTTTTATATGGAATTTTTTGCACAGTCAGGTATATTTTGGGCATTTATGGGGGCTTGTTTTGCATCTGTTATGGGGGCAATTGCTTCATCTCTTGGATCTGGATCTACAGGTCAAGCTGCTACAGGACTTGCTACTGAACGACCAGAATTGGGGATGAAAGCAATTATTTTAGAAGCACTTCCAGGATCTCAGGTTATTTATGGATTTGTAGCTTTGTTTTTTGTGGTGTATGTAGTAATGCCTAAGTATGAAGCTCTTACTGTAATGCAAGGATTACAAGTTTTTATTGCATGTCTTCCTGTTGGAATTTCTGGTTTATTTTCTGGTATATTTCAGGGGAGAGTATTAGTTGGAGCAATGAACATGTTGGCAAAAGACGAAGGATCATTTGCGAATGCAATGATTATGGGGGCAATTGTAGAAACAGTTGCAATTCTTGGGCTTTTGGGAACTATTTTAATGCTTTTAAAGGTTTAATTAGAAAAGAAGGATAGCGAAAAAAAAATTTTATTGTAGAGCTTTATGGCACTAGTAGATATTATCGCATTGATTGAGGATGAGGCATCTAAAAAAGCTTCGAGTATTCTTGAAAAATCACAAAAAGAAATAATTTCTCTTACTGATACTTTAGAAAAAGAACTTTCTCACTATATTTCTGTTCTTGAAACAGAAGAAAAAGAAGAAATTTCTTTATTAAAAAAGAGGAGTACCGCTTTTCTTTCTCGAGAAGAAAGAATTCTTCTTTCTGTTTCTCGAGAAGAAATTTTAGAATCTGTTTTTTTAGCATTAAAATTTGCTCTTGAAACTCTTTCTGGAAAAGATTTAGAAGGAGTGTTTTTAAAATTACTTTTAGAAATTCCTGCAGAGAAAGGACATATTGTTGTTCTTGGAAAAAGATTACCAGAAATGAAAGAATCTCTTTTGATTGCTAAAAAAGATTTTTCTCTTGAAGAAGATTCTTCTTCTCAAGAAGGTGGATTTATCTTTAAGGGACAATCTTTTGAGATGGATTTTTCTTTTTCTTCTCTTGTAAAAGAGATTCATAAGAAAAAAGCGATAGAGATTTTTAAAGAACTTTTTTAATATTCATTTTCATGAGTAATTTGATTCATGCAGTTTCTCGGATGAGAGCAAGAGAAGGAAGATTATTGACTTCTTCTCATGTTACTCGAATGATTGAGGCTTTTTCTTTTAAAGAGGCATATTCAGTGCTTGATGATTTAGGATATGCAAATGAAGTTTCTCGACAACGAGAATCTGGAAATTTTGAAGAAGTTCTTGAAAGTGCTCTTTTTGAAACAAAATCTCTTTTTGCCCATTTTGGATTGGAAAAAGTTTTATCTGTTTTGATGATTCTTGAAGATATTCATAATTTTAAAACAGCTATAAAATCTTTTAGAAAAGCAGAGGAATTTTCTGAAATAGAGTCTTTATTGCTTTCGTATTCTTCTTTTTCTGCTGAAGAGATTTATGCTCTTGTTTTTCAAAAAAATGCTGGGAAAGAAAATATGTATGAAGATATTCTTTTTTTTCTTCAAGGATTAGAAGAAGAAAAGAATGAAAATCAGGAAATGGAAGAGAAAGTTGAAACTTTCTTTTTTACTCGAGCAAAAAAAATTGCTGGGAAAAATGTATTTTTACATGAATATATTGATTTTATTTCCTCTTCAGAGGATATAAAAAAAGATTTTTTAGATCTTTCTTCTGAAGATATTCTTATAAAATATGCAAAGTCTTCATTGCTTTCTTTTATAAAAAAAGGACTTGAAAAAAAAGAAAAAGATAAAAATTTTTCTTCATTAGAAACTTTATTTGATGAACGAACTCTTCTTTTTTTGATTCAAAAAGCAAGAGGAGAAATTGATGGATATGCACCTCTTTTTTCTTTTTTTTGGAGACAAGAGAGAAATACTCGGGTTATT